>NZ_JBHYTK010000020.1:58652-71387 GCF_042749255.1 Streptomyces sp. NPDC059524
GCTTCCCTGCCAACCGCCGCGTGGTCGCTCTTGGGGTGGGGTCGCCGTGTTGTGGCCGCGTCCGCCCCCGGTGCCGCGGGGGTGCACCCCACTTTCGCGTTCCTAGGCGCGCTTCATCGTGCGGACCGGGCCGCCGCCCGGGTTCCACACCCGCACCACCAGGTACGTGTCGTCCTCGACATACGTCCGGGTCACCTCGGTCAGCTCCGTGCGGAAGAGGTGGAAGGAGTCCGGGTCGGGGACCTCGACCTCGGAGGTGTAGCGGGCGATCGACTCCGCGTCCTCGACCGGTACCGCGCGCCCGCTGATCCGCACGTCGCCGCCGCCCATGGACGTGCCCTCGCCCGGGTTAGCCTGCACCGCGAAGCGCGGGTCGCGCAGCAGGTCGCGGGCCTTGAGCGAGCCGGTCATCATGCCGAGCCAGAACTCGCCGTCCAGGAAGCGCACCTCCAGACCGCTGGTGCGCGGCGAGCCGTCCTTGCGGAGCGTCGCGAGGACGTGATGGACGTGCTGTGCGAAGCGCTCCTCGACGGTCCTGGCGAATTCGGGTTCGGCGGCGGCGAAGGCGGCCCAGTTCGACGTCATGCGTCGAGTCTCGCGCCGATACCCGACACCTCCTGTCGCCTTTCCCGGAGCTTCCCGGGGCGTTTCACCGCATTCTTTTCACAGCCCGGCTCTGTCGTCCTCGCGTCGCCGGAGGTACCTTCCGCAGCATGTCGACGCAGATCCCCGCCCCGATACCCACCGACCAGCTGCATTTCGCGATGCCGCCCGTGCACACCGACCCCGCCGACGAGCGGCGGTACCGCAAGGAGCGGCTCGCGGGGGCGCTGCGGAACTTCGGCCGGCTCGGGTACGAGGACGGCGTCTCGGGTCACATCACGGCCCGCGACCCCGAGTTCGAGGACTGCTACTGGGTCAACCCGTTCGGCATGCCGCTGCGGCACGTCACCGTCGGCGACCTCGTCCTGGCCAACGGGGACGGCCAGGTCCTGGAGGGCCGGTACCACGTCAACCAGGCGGCCTTCACCGTGCACGCCGAGGTGCACCGGGCCCGCCCCGAGCTCGTCGCCGTCGCGCACTGCCACTCCACGTACGGGCGGGCGCTGTCCGCGATCGGCGAGCTCATCGAGCCGATCACCCAGGAGGCCTGCGCCTTCTACGAGGACCACGCGCTGCTCGACGAGTACACGGGTGTGTCCGTCGACGCGGGGGAGGGCAAGCGGATCGCGGTCGCGCTCGGCGCGTTCAAGGCGCTGATCCTGCGCAACCACGGGCTGCTCACCGTGGGCGACTCGGTGGACGCCGCCGCCTGGTGGTTCATCGCGCTCGAACGCTGCGCGCAGGTGCAGCTCGCGGCGCGGGCCGCGGGCCGTCCCGTGCTGATCGACCGCCGCCAGGCCGTGGCGACCCGGGACCAGACCGGCGGAGACCTCGTCGCGTGGATCAACTACCAGAGCATGTGGCAGGACATCACGCGCAGTGAGCCGGAGTTCCTGGCCTGACAGACACCCGGCAGGCCGCCGATCGGCCCCTGGCAGGCCCCTGACCGGGGAGGTCAACGTGCGTCCGGATCGTTCACCCGGGCGAGGCGGGGCCGTGCGCCGGAGCGTGCGCCGCGTAAGGCACAATTCCCTCTCATCACAAGGAAGTTGACGACAGGCGCCACGAGCCGCGTGACCGCTGTCGAACGATCTTGAAGGTGGGGCGTCGCGGTGGCGGTGCAGGAAGCCCGGCAGGGCCAGGGGACGCACGAGGGCGGCTGCGCGTGCGGCGACTGCCCGCACGGTGCGCGCGAGGGGCACCGCCGGGCCGTCGCCGCGTTCGCCGCCAAACGCGACGAGTTCGCGGCCGGGCAGGGCCTGCCGCCCGCCGTCGAGCACTCGGCCGGAGCCTCCCGCCAGTGGATCTCCGACGAGCTGACCCAGTCCGCGCGGGACGTCACCGAGCGCGGCCGCGAGGAGAGCGCCATCTGGCTCGCCGCGCTGTGGCCGCGCACCCTGTGGGTGGTCTGGGGCGGTGTCGGCGTGCTGCTGCTCGTCCAGCTCCTCACCGCGTCCGGCTCCGGCTGGACCACCGCCCGCTCCGCCGGTCTCGCCGCCGCCGTCCTCCTGGCCGGGCTGCTGACCTGCGCCGCGTATCTGCACCGGGCCCGCGGCGGCGTCCTCGCCCCGCTCACCGGCGAGGACAACCGGCTGTCCACCTCGCGCGCAGTCGCCGCCGCCGTCCTCCTCCTCACCGTCCACGCCGTGCTCGTCCTCGCCGGAGAGCTCGCCGTCGCCGACGGCCCGGCCCGCCGCGACGCCCTCATCGACGGGCTCGAACTCGCCCGGGGCGCCGGCCTGCTGACCGTCCTCGCGGTCGTCTGCGCGGTCGCCGTCCTGGTCCGCCGGGTCGTCGCCCTGCGCGTCGCCGGGCAGCGGCTGCAGAAGGTGCGGGCCGCCCGGCCGTGCGCCGCCGACCTGCTCACCGACGACGCCGGGCGCGGCAGCTTCACCGACACCCAGTACGTGGCCGTCAGCGCGGCCGCGGTCGTGTGGGCGGCGGCCCGGCTGGCCCGCCGCCCCGACCAGCTGCCCGATCTGCCCTGGGGGCTCGCCGTCCTCGTCCTCGTCTCGGCCGCCACGTACCTGTGCGGCAAGTACGCGGAGGGCGGCCGGCCGGTGATCCTCTCCGTGGTGCGGGCGCGGGAGGCCGGTGACCTGGACGCGCCGATCCGCACCGGCGACGACATCGAGATCCGCGGCGCCGGGTTCGTGCCGCCCGGCGCGGGCGGTGCCGAACAGCTCGCCCGGGTCGCCGTCCGCATCGGCCCCGTCCACGTCCACGTACCGCTGGTCCCGGTCCCGGGCGGCTTCACCAACCCCACCGACGCGCTGCTCACCGTGCCCGTCCCGGTCGACGTCGAGCCCGGCCGGGTCGAGGTGCAGGTGATCACCGCGACGGGTGTCGAGACGAACCGGGTCACCGTCGACGTCCTGGACTGATTCCTTCGCGCCGCCGGGCACGTCCGAACGGCCCCACGACTGAGCCGGATCGCGCTCGCGTACGTATCGTCAGATGACGGGTTGCAGGCACCAGGCGCGGAGAGGCGGCGGACCGGCGATGGCACACGGCATGCGGACGGACGTGCACACCAGCTACGTCGAGGGGAGCACCGACTGGCGGGACTCCGCGCAGCGGTTCGCGCTGCTCCCGCTCCGGATATTCCTCGGCGTCACCTTCATCTACGCGTCCTTCGACAAACTCACCGACAGCGCCTTCTTCAAGGCGAGCGGGCCCGGGTCGATCGGGGCCCAGATGCACGGGGTGCGCGACATCTCCGCGTTCCCCGAACTGGTCGACCTGGCCCTCAAGTCGCCGCCCGCCTTCGGCTACGCGATCGCCCTCGGCGAGCTGGCGGTCGGGATCGGGACGCTGCTCGGCGTCTTCGCGCGGGTCGCGGCGCTCGGCGGGGCGCTCATCTCGCTCAGCCTCTGGCTCACGGTCAGCTGGGCGACCGAGCCGTATTACCTGGGCAACGACCTGGCCTACCTCATGGCATGGCTGCCGCTGATCCTGGCGGGGGCGGCGATCTGGTCCGTCGACGCGTGGTGGCGCGAGCGCCGAGCCCGTCCGTAGGGGTTCACGGTTTCGTCGCCGGGTGCGGCCCGGTGGGGGCTGGTCGCGCAGTTCCCCGCGCCCCTGGAAGGCATGCGGCTTCGCCGCGCCTTCCCCAGATGAAAGGCGCCCCGCACCTTGATCGGGGAAATGCGACCCGAAGGGTCTGCATTTCAGGGGCGCGGGGAACTGCGCGAGAAGCCCCACCGGCCCGCACCCGTAAACGCTCAGTCGGAGCTACGGCGCCGCCCCCGCACCCGGAAGAGCTGCGTCACCGCCCCCACGAGAAGCGCCAGAACCAACCCCCCGCACACCAGAGGCACGGCGACCCACCAGGGAGCCGTCCAAGCCTCACCCGCGTCGCCGAAGTAGACGACCGCCGTGACGAGCAGCACCACCCCCGCCACCAGCCGCCCCGGAAAGAAGTCATGCCGCACGGGACACCTCCACCTGTCCGAGCCCGACCTCGACGTGGACCCTGATCAGCCCCACGTCCTCGCTGCCCCGCGCCGCGGGCAGCGTCACCTTCTCGTCGTCGTCCGGCCGCACGTCGACGTCGCCCGACGGGTCGTCCGGCAGCCGCACGTCCCCGACCCCGACCTCGAGCCGCAGTTCCACCCGCTCGTCCTTCGGCAGCACGAGTTTCACCCGCCCCGCCCCGACCTCGACCCGCGTGGACACGGCCCCGCCCCGCGCCACGTCCACCCGGGACAGATCGAGCGTGCCGGTGCCGGACCCCAGCCCGTACCGCGGTTCGACCCGCGCCGCGCTCGCCGGCGTCCACGTCTCCCGCATCCACTCCTTGGTGATGTCCGCGGGCAGCGCGGCGGACGCCGTGAGCAGTCCCGCCGTGAGCACGGCCAGCACGATCGACCCGGCCCCGGTCCGCCCCCGGAACGCGCTCACCGCGATGCCGAGCCCGAAGACCGCGAGCGCGCAGGCGAACCCGGTCTGCAGACTCGCCGGGAGCGTCCGCTCGTCCCAGGTGACCCCCGTGCCGACGCACGCGGCGACCAGCGCGCCCAGGAACACCCGCCCGCCGATGCCCCGCGGTCCGCGCGGCGGGGCGGGCGGAGCGGGACGCCTCGTCGCGGGCCCGCCCCCGGACCCGTACGCGGGACCGAGGTCCTCGCTGCCCGCGGGCCCCCAGAAGTACCCGGTGGCGCCGACGTGCGTGCCGTCCTTCACGATCGGGTCCCGCCACCAGGACGGCGGCCCGGAGACCGGCGGCGCCTGCGCCTCGGGCGGCGCGTCGGCGACGGCCTGCGCGGCCACCGGGTCGGGGTCCGCGCCGCGCCGCTGCTGCGACCAGTAACCGGTGCCCGCGAGCAGCAGGGCCAGCACGGCGGCGAACGTGAGCACGCCCCCGTTGTTCAGCATCGACAGGAACAGCCCGCATCCGAGCAGCGCCGTGACGATCGCGGCGAGCCCCGGCCCGTCGACGCGTCCGGTGAGCAGTTTGCGGAACTCGTTCTCGTCCTCGTCGTCGTAGGGGACGAAGAGCCACGCGAAGCCGTAGAAGATCAGCCCGACGCCGCCGGTCACGGAGAGCACGGCGAGGCCGATCCGGAAGATCACCGGATCCATGTCGCACTGCCGGCCGAGCCCCGCGCAGACCCCGCCCAGCGTCTTGTACCGCCGGTCGCGGCGGAAGCGGGGCGGGGTCCTGGTGTCGTCGGGGACCGTCGGGTCCGTCGGGTTCTGGGGGGCCTGCGTCATACGTCCATGGTGACGGGCCCGCGCCGCCAGGGGCAGCAGGGACAACCCTGGCGGAACCCTGAGATCGCCCTGACCCGCGCCGGCCCCCGACGGGAGATCACCCGCCCCCGGCGGGAGATCAGGGGAGTCCCAGGGGTCGACCCTGATGCCCGATGACGGCGTGCCGTGTGACGATCGGTGCCATGCCGGAAGCAGCGACCGCCCCTCTCACCGAAGACCCGCGTGACCCGCGGCCGCCGCGCAAGCTCTACCGCAGCAGCGACGGACGCTGGCTGGGCGGGGTCGCGCGGGGCCTCGCCGGGCATCTCGGGCTGCCGGTGATCTGGGTGCGCCTCGTCTTCGTCGGCCTGTTCATGGCCGACGGGCTCGGCGCGCTGCTCTACGCCGCGTTCTGGTTCTTCGTGCCGCTGGGCGTGGGCGGCGTCGGCGCCGAGCGGCCGCCGGTGCTCACGTCGGAGGTGTCGGCGGACGGCCGGCGCCGGCTCGTCACGCGCCGCCCCGACCGGGGCCAGGTGCTCGCGCTGCTGCTGATGGTCATCATGTCGATGATCTTCGTCCAGAACGTGAACCTCACCGGCAACACCAAGGCGTACGTCGTCCCCACGATCCTCGTCGGCGCGGGCGTCGCCCTCGTGTGGCGGCAGGCGGACAACGCGCGGCGGGCCCGCTGGGTGGAGGTCGGCCGGCGCCGGCGCACCCTCAACCTGGCGCGGGCCGCGGCCGGCGTCCTGCTCGTCGGCGCGGGCGTCACCGGCATCTTCGTCACCCAGGGCGCCACCGAGCACCTCGGCTCGATCCTCCAGGCGGCCCTCGCCGTCCTCGTCGGCGTGGCCCTGCTCGCCGGCCCCTATCTCATCCGCATGACCCAGGACCTGTCCGAGGAACGCCTGATGCGCATCCGCGCCCAGGAGCGCGCCGAGGTCGCCGCGCACGTCCACGACTCCGTGCTGCACACCCTGACCCTGATCCAGCGCAACGCGGACAGCCCGGCCGAGGTGCGCCGCCTGGCCCGCGCGCAGGAACGCGACCTGCGGGCCTGGCTCTACAAACCGGCCGCCGCCGAGAACGCGCAGGAGCCCGAGACGGTCGCCGAGGCCGTCAAGCGCAGCGCGGCCGAGGTCGAGGACAAGCACGGCGTCCCCCTGGAGGTCGTGGTCGTCGGCGACTGCCCCTTGGACGAGAAGCTGGCCGCACAGATGCAGGCCGCGCGGGAAGCGATGGTGAACGCCGCCAAGTACGGTGGCGAGGGCGGGCCGGTGCAGGTCTACGCGGAGGTGGAAGGGGACGAGGTCTTCGTCTCCGTACGGGACCGGGGCCCCGGCTTCGATCCCGACGCGATCCCCGCGGACCGCATGGGCGTAAGAGAATCGATCATCGGCCGGATGGAGCGCAACGGCGGGACGGCCCGGCTGCGGGCGGTCCCCGACGGGGGCACCGAGGTCGAACTGACCATGAAGAGGGCGGAGAAGTCAGCATGACGGAACACACCGAGGAAACGGCTCCCGCTCCGGGACGGCACGTGCGGGTGGTCCTGGTCGACGACCACCGCATGTTCCGTACCGGTGTGCAGGCCGAGATCGGCCGCACCGAGGAGACCGGCGTCGAGGTCGTCGGCGAGGCGGCCGACGTCGACCAGGCCGTCACCGTCATCACGGCGACCCGCCCCGAGGTCGTCCTCCTCGACGTCCACCTCCCGGGCGGCGGCGGCGTCGAAGTCCTGCGCCGCAGTGCCCCGTTGATGGCCGACGCGGACAACCCCGTCCGCTTCCTGGCCCTTTCGGTCTCCGACGCGGCGGAGGACGTCATCGGCGTGATCCGCGGCGGCGCCCGCGGCTACGTCACGAAGACCATCACCGGCACCGACCTCGTCGACTCCATCTTCCGCGTCCAGGAAGGCGACGCCGTCTTCTCCCCGCGCCTCGCCGGCTTCGTCCTCGACGCCTTCGCCTCCACCGACGCCCCGCCGGTCGACGAGGACCTCGACCGCCTCACCCAGCGCGAACGCGAGGTCCTGCGCCTGATCGCCCGCGGCTACGCCTACAAGGAGATCGCGAAGCAGCTCTTCATCTCCGTGAAGACGGTCGAGTCCCACGTGTCGGCGGTCCTGCGCAAACTCCAGCTCTCCAACCGCCACGAACTGACGCGCTGGGCGACGGCGCGCCGCCTGGTGTGACCGGCACGGACCACGGCGCCGACACCGGCACCGACCACGGCAACGGGCCCGAGCTCCTGCCCGGCGGGCTCGCCGCCACGGTCCACGTACCCCGCACCTTGGTCGAGTGCACGGAATGCGGCGTCCCCGGCCGCCCCGAAGCCGTCCCCGACGGCCTCTGCCGCCCCTGTCAGCTCCGGCGCACGGGGATCCGCAACAGCCGGGCCAGGGCGAGACAGACCAGGACCGTCACGAGTACCCCGGCCGCGAGGGCGAGGGCCGTGCCGACGGTGCCCGCACCCAGGCCCGCCCGTTCACACCCGCGGGCCGCCGCCCAGCCCAGCGCGGCGGCCGGAGCGGCGGCGCCGAACAGCTTCAGGTACGTACGCCGCAGGGCGCCGTCGTCGAGGGGGCGGCCCAGCCGGCGTCGCAGCAGGTACGAGGTGAGGGCGAGCCCCGCGGCGTAGGAGAGCGTGTAGGCCCCGGCCATCCCGACCACGGCCCAGCGCACGGGCAGCAGCAGATGGCAGGCGGTGGCCAGGGCGATGTCGACGGCGGCGACCCAGGCCGCCATGAAGAACGGGGTGCGGGTGTCCCCGAACGCGTAGAAGCCGCGCAGCAGCAGGTACTGGGCGGAGAAGGGGACGAGTCCAAGCCCGAACGCCTGCAACATGTACCCGAGCGGGCGCACCGCGGCGGCGTCCGAGGTCCCGTGCGCGAACAGCAGCGCGGCGATGTCCGGCCCCAGCGCCAGGAACAGGAACGCGGCCGGGACGATGACGACTCCGGTCATCCGCAGCGCCCGCGCCAGGTCCCCGCGCAGGTCCGCGAGGCGCCCCTCGGCGACGGCCCGGCTCATGCGGGGCAGCAGCGCCGTGACGAGCGAGACCGTCACGATCGACTGCGGCAGTATCCAGATGGTCTGCGCGTACGTGTAAGCCGAGTAGCCCGCGCCGGAGTGCGGGAGGGCTTGGTCGGCGGCGTTGGCGTAGTTCGTGACGACGGTCAGCGCGACCTGGTTGGCGAGGACGAACAACAGCGTCCACTTCGCCGCGTGCACCCCGGCCCCGAGCCCGGAGCCCCGCCAGTCGAACCGCGGCCGGAACCGGAACCCGGCGGCACGGGCGAACGGAACCAGCGCCAGGGCCTGCACGGCGATCCCGACCGTCGTCCCGATCCCGAGCAGCCGCACCTGCCCGGCGCTGATGTCCTCGATCCGCTCCGGAGCCGACATGAGCCCCAGATACACACCGAACATCGCGATGAGCACGACGTTGTTGAGCACCGGCGTCCACATCATCGCGCCGAACTTCTCGCGGGCGTTGAGGACTTGGCCGTACATCCCGAACAGCCCGTAGAAGAAGATCTGCGGCAGCAGGAACCGGGCGAACGTCACCGTCAGCTCGAACGCCTCGTGCCCCTCCGGGGTGTCCCGCATGTAGAGGCCCACGATCTGCGGCGCGGCCCACACCGCCAGCGCCGTCCCGACCCCGAGCACACACACCACGAGCGTGACGAGCCGCTGCTCGTACGCCCGCCCGCCGTCCGCCTGCGTCGCCCGCGCCCGCACGAGCTGCGGCACGAGCACCGCGTTGAGCGCCCCGCCGATCAGCAGCGTGTACAGGCTCGTCGGCACGGTGTTCGCCGTGTTGTAGGTACTGGCCAGCAGCCCCGTCCCCAACGCGGCCGCCTGCAACACCTGCCGCACGAGCCCGGTCCCCCGGCTCACGACGGTCCCGACAGCCATCACCACCGACGACCGCGCGGCCCCGCCGAGCCGTCCCGCGCCCTTGCTCTCCCCGCCAGCCCGCTCCCGCACGCCGGAGCCCGCCCCTTCAGCCACCATCGGGTCAACCTACGCCGCTCGGAGCCCTCGCCCGTCGCCAGGCCCTCGTACGCTGGAGCGGACACGACGGGGGAGGTTCGCAGGGCATGGGGCGCTTTCGGGACTGGTGGACGGGGACGCGGTACCCGGAGGCGGGCATCGCGCCGATGACCCGTGCGCACGTGCGGTCGGCGCTCCTGGCCCTCGACGATCCGGACAAGCCGTGGCGGGTCCGGGCCGGGCAGAGCGGTGCCGACGTCCTGGCCGAGTGGCACATGATCGAGCCCGCCTGGGGCAGCGGCCGGAACCGTGAGCAGACGGAACGGCGGTTCAAGTTCGTGCTGCGGCTCGACGAGTCGGCCCGTGAGGCGCGCGTCTGCGCCCACGTCCACGAGGTGACGCGGACAGGGAAGAACCTCCGGTGGGTCGCGGAGAAGAAGGTCGGGCGGGGGCCACGCACCCGGGTGTGGTCGAAGAAGTTCCACTGGGAGAAGGACGCGGAGGGGCGCCGTCAGCGGGTCTACTCGGTCGACTTCGACTCCAACTACATGCGGGACCCGATGCAGAAGGTCGTGCTCGGCTCGGGGTGGACCTGGCGAGGGGTCCACCGGCTGTGAGGTGATCCGGCTCGGGGCGCCTGCCGCTGTGCTCCGGAAATCGGAAGGCGGGTCACCCGGGTGCGGAGGCACGATGGTGCGTATGACCCTGACGACGCCCGAACTGCACACCGCGCGCCTGCGACTGCGTCCTTTCACGGAGGCCGACGCGACCGCGCTGTTCGCTCTGCACAGCAACGCGCACGTGCTGCGTTACTGGGATTCCCCGCCGTGGACCGACCCGGCCCGAGCCGAGCGCTTCGTCGCGGTCTGCCGGAGGATCGAGGAGGAGGGCAGCGGGGCGCGGGTGGCCATCGAGCGTGCCGCCGACGGAGCCTTCGTCGGATGGTGCGGTCTGGTGGAATGGAACCCTGACTTCCGTAGTGCGTCGCTGGGTTACTGCCTGGGCGAGGAGATGTGGGGTCAGGGATACGCGACGGAGGCCGCGCACGCCTTGCTGCGGTGGGCCTTCGACACGCTGGACCTGAACCGGGTCCAGGCCGAGACCGACACGCGCAACGTGGCCTCCGCCCGGGTCCTGGAGAAGGTCGGGTTCGTGCGTGAGGGGACGCTGCGGGAGGACTGCGTCGTGAACGGCGTGGTGTCCGACTCGTGGGTGTTCGGACTGCTCCGGCGGGAGTGGCGAGAGCAGCCCGGCATCGCGTCCGCCGAGCAGGTGGCCGGGGACTGAGCCGGCCCGCGTCCCTCTACTCCGGCACCACCGCGATCTCCATCCCCGCCAGCTCCGCCCGCTCCGCCACCACCTGGATCCCCGTGATCGCGGAGCCGTCCCGCGTGAACGTGAAGGTGAGGACCAGGGACAGGCGGCCGTGGACGGACATGACCAGGGCGGGGGTGCCGTCGATGAGGGCCGGGCCGGTGAGGCGGGCGCGGGACATGGCCGCCATCGCGCTTTCGGCGACGGAGCGGGCGCCGGAGAGGGCGACCGGGTGCGGGGTCGGGATGACCGCCGCGTCGGCGTGCAGGACCACGTCGGGGGCCAGGAGCGCGAGAAGGGCCTGGAGGTCGCCGCCCCGGGTCGCCGACAGGAACGCCTCGACCATGCGGTGGCGGCGGGTCAGGTCGGGGGAGGGGAGAGGCGTGGCGCCCTTCACGCGGCGGCGGGCGCGGCTCGCCAGCTGGCGTACGGCCGCGGGGGAGCGGTCCAGGAGCGGGGCGATCTCGTCGAACGGGACGGAGAACGTGTCGTGGAGGACGAACGCGACCCGCTCGGCCGGCGACAGCGTGTCCAGGACGACCAGGAGCGCGACGCCCACCTCGTCGGCGAGCAGCGTCTCCTCCTCCGGACCCGCCACACCCGCGTCCAGCGTGTCGAGCGGGTCCTCGCGACGGGTCGTACGGGAACGCAGGAGGTTCAGGCAGACGCGGGCCACGATCGTGGTCAGCCAGGCGGACAGGTTCTCGATCTCGGCCCTGTCCGCGCGGTCGGCCCGCAGCCACGCCTCCTGCACCGCGTCCTCGGCCTCGGCGAGCGAACCGAGCATGCGGTACGCGACCGAGCGCAGCCGCGGCCGCTCCGCCTCGAAGCGGTCCGCCAACTCCCGTGTCCCGTTGCCTGGTTCGCTCGTCACAGGGGCAGTAGATCACGGGCGGTGGATCACGCCACCCTGGTCGCCCCCGCGAACGGCATCTCGTCGATCGGGGCGATCCGGATCGGCGCGCTCGGGTTCGGGGCGTGGATCATCTTGCCGCCGCCGATGTACAGGCCGACGTGCGAGATCCCGGAGTAGAAGAACACCAGGTCCCCGGGCTGGAGTTGGGAGCGGGCGACGCGACGGCCCGCGTTGATCTGCGAGTACGTCGTGCGGGGCAGGGAGACGCCTGCCGCGCGGTACGCGGCCTGCGTCAGGCCCGAGCAGTCGTACGCGGAGGGGCCGGTCGCGCCCCAGACGTAGGGCTTGCCGAGCGCGCCGTACGCGTAGGAGATCGCCGCCGCCGTACGGGAGTTGGTCGCCTTCGCGGGGGCGCTTGCGGTGGTGTCGCGCGGGGCGGAGCGGGAGGCGCGGTCCGCGGCGGGCTCGCGCTCGGCCGGGGTGAGGCGGTCGAGGAGGCGGCGGGCCTCGGCGAGCTTGCGGGTCACGGTCTTCTTCTGGCGTTCCAGCTCGGCCCTGCGGGCCTTCAGCCGGCCGAGCTCGCCGTCCGCCCGCTGCCGGAGCTGGTCGATCGCGCGCAGCTCCTTGCGGACCCGGGTGATCGAGGCGGCCTGCCGGGTGCCCGCCCGCTCGGCGAGCGCGGCCCGGTCGAGATAGCGGTCGGGGGTGGAGGAGAGGAGCAGCTGCACGGACGGGTCGATGCCGCCGGTGCGGTACTGGGCCGCCGCCGTCTCGCCGAGGGCCCGGCGCTGGTCGCCCAGCGCGTCCTCGCGGCGGGCCGCCTCGTCCTGGAGGGCGGAGACCTTCTTGCGGGCCTCGCGCGCCTTCTCCTTCGCGCCGTTGTACCGGTCGGTGGCGGCCTCCGCCTCCTGGTAGAGCCGGTCGACCTTCGCCCTCACCTGAGCGGGGGTGAGGTCGGGTTCCGCGTGGGCCACGCCGCCCTCGAAGGCGGTGGCCGCGGTCGCCGCGGAGGCGAGCGCGAGGGTGGCCGCGGTACGGGCCGTATGGCCACTGATGGAGCGCTGTTTCGGCTTGCGATGCGCTGCCGGCACGTTCAGCCACGTCCTTTCGGGTCGTACTGCACGCACTGCTTCGTACGCCCGCCGGGAGGGGTTCTTACGCGTCCGGCGGCGGCCCCCCCAGGGGGTGCGGGGCCCCGCCCGGCCCGTTTGGGGGGGGGGGGGCGGCAGCCGCCCCCGGGCGGGGGGCGGGGGGGGGGCGGGGACCAGG
>NZ_JBHYTK010000021.1:0-20263 GCF_042749255.1 Streptomyces sp. NPDC059524
GGGCTCCCCCCGGGGGCGCCCCCCCCCGCCGACCCCCCGCCCCCGCCGCCCCCCGGGCCCCGGGGGCCGCCGCGCTGGGCGCCGAACGCCGCCGCCCGCGCTCCCGGCCCGGCCTTTCACTTTGGGCCCGGCCCAGCCTCACCTTTGGCCCTCCCCCTTCTCCCACCCGCCCGCCCCCTCCGGGGGCCGTCGGCCCTGCACCCTGCCTCAGGCAACACCCCAGCCGGGGTGCGCGTTTCAATCGCCTCGCGCCCAGCCCCGAGCAAGCACTCGAACCGCCCCGGCGTCGGGACAGCACTCCAGCCCGTCTGGTCCAGCCCAGCGCGGCCTCGCGCTGGGCCCCCGCCTCGGCAGCGCTACGCGTCCCAGTCACCTCGCGCCCAACCCCGAGCAAACGCCCCAACCGCCGCGGCATCGGAGCATGACTCCAGACTCTGGCGGTCATCCGACCGCCCCGCCTCGGGCCGTCTCCCGCCTGAGCCGGCACAGGTGCGTGATCCGGTCGACCGGTTACGGCGCCCCGCCGTAGAAGCCAGGCATCATCGCCGACGACCGCGCCGTCGGGGCTGGTCGCGCAGTTCCCCGCGCCCCTTACGGGGCACATCCGCCCCGGCGCCGAAATCAGCGCCGCCCAGCCTTGGTCCAGCCCCGTCCCGAGCCCCGTGCCGGGCGACGCCCCCCGGAGGGGGTGGGTGGGTGGGAGGAGGGCCCGGACCTATGGGGGGACTGGGCCGGGGCCGTGTGCCGCTCCGGCCAAGGCTGGGCGGCAGGCGCCGACCAGCGTGATTGGGAGGACAGGCAGGGCCGTTGGGCGGACCGAGCCCGGCCTGCGTACCGCTCGATCCAGGCACAGCGGCCCGACGCCGGCCGGAAGACCAGGCGAGCCGTTCGACCGCCGGCCCGTTCGCCGAGTCCGTTATGCCGGATCCTCCCCGTTGCTGCGACGCGTTCCGTTCACGCCGCGGACCTGGTCCCGGGGCCGCCCGTTACAGTGCGGCCATGACGGACGACCAGCAGCAGATCCAGGCGGCGATCGACGGCGAACTGCGCCTGCTCGAACCGGCGGTGCGCCGGGACGACGCGCAGTCGGGGGCGCTCCTCGACCCGGAGTTCTTCGAGTTCGGTGCGTCCGGGCGGCGTTGGGACGTGGAGTCGATGCGGGAGCTGATGGGCTCGACGCCCGTCGAGCCCGAACACCCGGTGGAGGTCACGGAGATGGCGGGCGTCCTGCTCGCGCCGGGGCTCGTGCATCTGACGTACCGGACGGACGAAGGGGACCGCCGCGTGCGGCGCAGCTCGGTGTGGCGCCGCCACCCGGAGGCCGGGTGGCGGCTGTACTTCCATCAGGGGACGCCTACGAAGGAGTAGGCAGAAAAGGGAGGCGTCAGCTGTCGAAGCCGAGGCCGACGGAGTCCATCGCCTTCAGCCACAGGTTGCGCCGGCCGCCGTTGTCGTCGGCGCGGGCCAGCGACCACTTGGTGAGCGCGATGCCGGTGTAGGCGAACGGCTCGGGCGGGAACGGGAGCGGCTTCTTGCGGACCATCTCGAGTTCGGTGCGCTCGGTGCGCTCGCCCGCGAGAAGGTCGAGCATGACGTCCGCGCCGAAGCGGGTGGCGCCGACGCCGAGCCCGGTGTACCCGGCGGCGTAGGAGACCCGCCCTCCGTGGGCCGTGCCGAAGAACGCGGAGAACCGCGAGCAGGTGTCGATCGCGCCGCCCCACGCGTGGGAGAAGCGCAGGCCCTCCAGCTGCGGGAAGCAGGTGAAGAAGTGGTCCGCGAGCTTGGCGTAGGTCTCGGGCCGGTGGTCGTGCTCGGCGCGCACCTTCCCGCCGTACGGGTAGATCGCGTCGTAGCCGCCCCACAGGATCCGGTTGTCGGCGGAGAGCCGGAAGTAGTGGAACTGGTTGGCGCTGTCGCCGAGGCCCTGGCGGTTCTTCCAGCCGATGGAGTCGAGCTGCTCCGCGCTGAGCGGCTCGGTCATCAGCGCGTAGTCGTAGACCGGGACGGTGTACGAGCGGACGCGCTTGACCAGGGACGGGAAGACGTTGGTGCCGAGGGCGGCGTGCCGGGCGAAGATCCGGCCGTACGGGGTGCGGACGGCGAGGCCCGCCCCGTTGGAGGCCAGCTGGGTCGCGGGCGTGTTCTCGTAGATCCGTACGCCGAGGTCGAGGCAGGCCTGCTTGAGGCCCCAGGCCAGTTTGGCGGGGTGGAGCATGGCGACGCCGCGCCGGTCGTGCAGCGCGCCGAGGAAGGTCGGCGAGTCGACCTGCTCGCGGGTCTGGTCGGCGTCGAGCATCTCGAGGCCGTCGGCGAGACCGGCCTCCTGGAGTTCGGTGTGGAACTCGCGCAGTTCGGCGACCTGGTGCGGCTGGGTCGCCACGTCGAGTTCGCCGGTGCGTTCGAAGTCGCAGTCGATGGAGTAGCGGGCGACCGCCGCCTCGATGGCGTCGAGGTTGGCGGCGCCCAGCTCCTCCAGCTTGTGGATCTCGTCGGGCCAGCGGGCGAGCCCGTTGGCCGTGCCGTGGGTGAGGGAGGCGGCGCAGAAGCCGCCGTTGCGCCCGGAGGCGGCCCAGCCGATCTCGCGGCCCTCGACGAGGACGACGTCCCGGCCGGGGTCGCGCTCCTTGGCGAGGAGCGCGGTCCACAGGCCGCTGTAGCCTCCGCCGACGACGAGCAGGTCGCACCGCTCGTCACCGGTCAGCGCCGGCAGCGCCGCGGGGCGCCCCGGGTCGTCCAGCCAGTACGCGACGGGCTGGGCGTCCGCGAGGGCGGCGGTCCAGCGGTTCTGACGATTCATGGCGCCAGCGGCCATGATTCCAACTCCCTCAGGAATGAGCAGTCCCCTGGAACTCAGGCGACCTTGTTCTTTCGCTTGCCGGCGAACATGCCGACAAGGACGCACAGTACGGCGACCAGGAACATGGCCGTACCGATGACATTGATCTGAACGGGTGTGCCGCGCTGCGCCGAGCCCCACACGAACATGGGGAAGGTGACCGTGGATCCCGCGTTGAAGTTCGTGATGATGAAGTCGTCGAAGGAGAGCGCGAAGGCGAGCAGCGCGCCCGCCGCGATGCCCGGTGCCGCGATCGGCAGGGTGACGCGGAGGAAGGTCTGGACGGGGCCGGCGTAGAGGTCCTGCGCGGCCTGTTCCAGTCGGGGGTCCATCGACATGACGCGCGCCTTGACGGCGGTCACCACGAAGCTGAGGCAGAACATGATGTGGGCGATCAGAATGGTCCAGAAGCCCAGCTGGGCGCCCATGTTGAGGAACAGGGTGAGCAGCGAGGCCGCCATGACGACCTCGGGCATCGCCATGGGCAGGAAGATCAGCGAGTTGATCGCGCCGCGCGCCCGGAAGCGGTAGCGGACGAGCGCGAAGGCGATCATCGTGCCGAGCACGGTCGCGCCGATCGTGGCCCACAGGGCGATCTGGAGGCTGAGCGAGAGCGAGCCGCACATGTCGGCGACGCCGCAGGGGTTCTTCCAGGCGTCGAGCGAGAATTCCTGCCACTCGTAGTTGAAGCGGCCCTTCGGTTTGTTGAAGGAGAAGGCCGTGACGACGACGTTCGGCAGGAGGAGATAGGCGAGGGTGATCAGACCCGCGATCACCACGAGGTTCTTCCGCAGCCAGCGCATCAGACGAGGTCCTCCGTTCCGGCCCGCCGGATGTAGAAGGTGACCATCACGAGAATGGCCGCCATGAGGATGAAGGAGAGGGCCGCCGCGGTCGGATAGTCGAGGATGCGCAGGAACTGCGTCTGGATGACGTTGCCGACCATGCGGGTGTCCGTGGAGCCGAGGAGGTCCGCGTTCACGTAGTCGCCGGCGGCCGGGATGAAGGTGAGCAGGGTGCCGGAGACGACGCCGGGCATCGACAGCGGGAAGGTCACCTTGCGGAAGGTGGTGGCGGGCGAGGCGTAGAGGTCGCCCGCGGCCTCGTGCAGCCGGCCGTCGATCCGCTCCAGGGAGGTGTAGAGCGGCAGGATCATGAACGGCAGGAAGTTGTAGGTGAGGCCGCAGACCACGGCGAGCGGGGTGGCGAGGACGCGGTCGCCCTCGGTCATCCCGAGCCAGGTCGTCACGTCGAGGACGTGCAGGGTGTTGAGCGCGCCGACGACCGGTCCGCCGTCCGCGAGGATCGTCTTCCAGGCGAGCGTGCGGATCAGGAAGCTGGTGAAGAACGGGGCGATCACCAGGACCAGGACGACGTTGCGCCAGCGGCCCGCGCGGAAGGCGATGAGGTAGGCGAGCGGGTAGCCGAGCAGCAGGCACAGGATCGTGGCGCAGCCGGCGTACAGGACGGAGCGCAGGAACTGCGGGTAGTAGTCGGCGAGCGCGTCCCAGTACGTGGCGAAGTGCCAGGTGACCTTGAAGCCGTCCTCGAGGGAGCCCTGCTGCACCGAGGTGGAGGCCTGGTAGACCATCGGCAGGGCGAAGAAGACGATCAGCCAGAGGATGCCGGGCAGCAGCAGCCAGTACGGGACGAGGCGGCCGCGCTTGCGGATCTTGCGGGGCGGTTCCTCCGCCGGGGCGGGCGCCAGTGGCGGCGCTTCGGTGACAGTGCTCATGCGGCCGTGTCCTCCGAGACCTTCTCCACGCCCGCTTCGGCGTCCTGGTCCGCGTCGAGGCCGAACGTGTGCGCGGGGTTCCAGTGCAGGACGACCTCGGCTCCGGGCGTGAGGCGGCCGTCGCGCTCGATGTTCTGGGCGTAGACCTCGAACGAGTCGCTGAGCGGGGTGTCGATGACGTACTGCGTGGAGACGCCGATGAAGCTGCTGTCGGCGATGGTGCCGGTGATGCGGTTGCGGTCCTCGGGGATCGTGCCCGCGTCGTCGGCGTGGGTGAGGGAGATCTTCTCGGGGCGTACGCCGACGAGGACCTTGCCGCCCGCTCCGGTGTCCGCGCTGCAGCGCTCGGCCGGCAGCGAGAGCTTGCCGTCGCCCGCGCGCAGGGTGAGCTCGTCGCCCGCCCGGCCGGCGATCTCGGCCTCGATGAAGTTCGAGGTGCCGAGGAAGTTCGCGACGAAGGTGGAGCGCGGGTTCTCGTACAGGTCGGTGGGGGCACCGAGCTGTTCGACGACGCCCGCGTTCATCACGGCGACGGTGTCGGCCATGGTCATGGCCTCCTCCTGGTCGTGCGTGACGTGGATGAAGGTGATGCCGACCTCGGTCTGGATGCGCTTGAGCTCCAGCTGCATCTGGCGGCGCAGCTTGAGGTCGAGGGCGCCGAGGGGCTCGTCGAGGAGCAGCACCTTGGGGTGGTTGATGAGCGCGCGGGCGACCGCGACGCGCTGCTGCTGGCCGCCGGAGAGCTGGTGCGGCTTCTTGCGGGCGTGCTCGCCGAGCTGGACCAGGTCGAGCATCTCGTCGACCTGCTTCTTGACCGACTTGATGCCGCGCCGGCGCAGGCCGAAGGCGATGTTCTCGAAGATGTCGAGGTGCGGGAAGAGCGCGTACGACTGGAAGACGGTGTTCACGGGCCGCTTGTAGGGCGGCAGCGAGGTGACGTCCTGGTCGCCGAGGAGGACGGTGCCGGTGGTCGGCTCCTCCAGGCCCGCGATCATGCGCAGGGTGGTGGTCTTGCCGCAGCCGGAGGCGCCGAGGAGGGCGAAGAAGGAGCCCTGGGGCACGGTGAGGTCGAGCGGACGGACGGCGGTGAAGCCGTTGTCGTACGTCTTGCTGATCCCGGTGAGACGGACGTCGCCGCCGTGGTCGGTCGTCATGGTGAGTCCAAGGATTCGTCGGGGACGGGGGCGGGGCGGGTGGCGGAGGGCCGGTTCAGCCGCCGGTGAGCTGGGCGAACTTCTCCTCGAACGCGGTCTCTTCCTTGGCCGTCAGGGAGCGGAAGCCGTGTCCCTTGGACTGCATGGCCTTGTCGGGAACGATCAGCGGGTCGTTCGCGACGTCCTTGTCGATCTTGGCGAGCTCGGGCCGGACGATGCTGGTGTCCAGCGGGCTCACGTAGTTGATCCACGCGGCGAGCTGCGCGCCGACGGCCGGCTCGTAGTAGTAGTCGATGAGCCGCTCGGCGTTCGTCTTGTGCCGCGCCTTGTTGGGGATCAGCATGCTGTCGGTCGCGGTGATGTAACCGGCGTCCGGGATGGCGAACTTGACGTGCGGGTTGTCCGCCTGGAGCTGCACGACGTCACCGGCCCAGGCCAGACAGGCCGCGAGGTCGCCCTTGCTGAGGTCGGCGATGTAGTCGTTGCCGGTGAAGCGGCGCACCTGCCCGCGGTCGACGGCCTTCTGGAGGCGGGCGATCGCCGCGTCGAAGTCGTCGGCCTTGAAGTCGCGGGGGTCCTTGCCCATGTCGAGCAGGGTCATGCCGACGCTGTCGCGCATCTCGGACAGCAGGCCGACCTTGCCCTTGAGCTTGGGGTCCTCGAGCAGCTCGGTGACCGAGGTGATGTCCTTGCCGCCGGTCGCCTTCGTGTTGTAGGCGATGACGGTGGAGACGCCCTGCCAGGGGTACGAGTAGGCGTGCCCGGGGTCCCAGTCGGGGTTGCGGAACTGGGGCGCCAGGTTGGTGTACGCGTGCGGCAGGTTGGACGGGTCGAGCTTCTGCACCCAGCCGTAGCGCACGAGCCGGGAGGCGATCCAGTCGGTGAGGACGATCAGGTCGCGGCCGGTGTCCTGGCCGGCCGCGAGCTGCGGCTTGATCTTGCCGAAGAACTCGACGTTGTCGTTGATGTCCTCGGTGTACTTGACCTGGATCCCGGTGCGTTTGGTGAACGCCTCCAGCGACGGGCGGTGCTTCTCGTCGTCGCTCATGTCGATGTACTCGGTCCAGTTGGAGAAGTTGATGACCTTCTCCTTGGCCGAGTGGTCCTCGGACGTGGTGGCGCCCTGGGACTTGCTCGCGGCGGGAATGCCGCAGCCGGTGAGCGCCCCGAGGCCGCCGACGGCGAAGGCGCCGCCCGCGGAGGCGCGCAGCAGCGAACGGCGGGTCATGGCGGCCCTGCCGTTCCTGAAGCTGCGCCGCATGGCGGCCAGTTGGGCCGGGGAAAGGCGGTCGGGCTCGTACTGCTCCATGCGCGTGGTGCCCTTTCGGGATGGTGGCCGCGGGTCGGGCGGCCGGGCTGCTATCGGTCCCCGAAGATCGTGCGGTGCCAGTCCTTCCTGACGACCGCGGTGTTGTCGAACATGACGTGCTTGATCTGCGTGTACTCCTCGAAGGAGTAGGCAGACATGTCCTTGCCGAAGCCGGACGCCTTGTAGCCGCCGTGCGGCATCTCGCTGAGGATCGGGATGTGGTCGTTGACCCACACGCAGCCCGCCTTGATCTCGCGCGTGGCGCGGTTCGCGCGGTACACGTTCGTGGACCAGGCGGAGGCGGCGAGCCCGTAGGGGGTGTCGTTGGCGAGCCGGATGCCCTCCTCGTCGGAGTCGAAGGGCAGCACGACCAGGACGGGGCCGAAGATCTCGGACTGGACGATCTCGCTGTCCTGTGCCGCGTCGGCCACGAGGGTGGGCCGGTAGTAGGCGCCGTCCGCGAGGGCGCCGCCGGGGGCCTCGCCGCCGGTCACCACGCGCGCGTAGGAGCGGGCACGGTCGACGAATCCGGCGACGCGGTCGCGCTGGGCGTGCGAGATGAGCGGGCCGAGGTCGGTGCCGTCGGCGAACGGGTCGCCGAGCCGGACGCTCGCCATCACGTCGGCGACGCCGGCGACGAAGGCCTCGTAGAGGGGGCGCTGCACGTACGCGCGCGTGGCGGCGGTGCAGTCCTGGCCGGTGTTGATGAGGGCACCCGCGACGGCTCCGTGCACGGCGGCGTCCAGGTCGGCGTCGTCGAACACCACGAAGGGCGCCTTGCCGCCGAGCTCCAGGTGGAGGCGCTTGACGGTGGCGGTGGCGATCTCGGCGACGCGCTTGCCGACCCCGGTGGAGCCGGTGAAAGAGGTCATGGCGACGTCCGGGTGCCCGACGAGGTGCTCGCCGGCGTCCCGGCCGGCGCCGGTGATCACGTTGACGACGCCCTCGGGGATGCCGGCCTCGGTCGCGGTCTGCGCGAAGAGCAGCGAGGTGAGCGGGGTCAGCTCGGCGGGCTTGAGGACGATCGTGTTCCCCGCGGCGATGGCGGGCAGCACCTTCCAGGCGGCCATCTGGAGCGGGTAGTTCCAGGGGGCGATGGAGCCGACGACACCGATCGGCTCGCGCCGTACGTACGAGGTGTGGTCGCCGCTGTACTCGCCGGCGGACTGGCCCTGGAGGTGGCGGGCGGCGCCCGCGAAGAACGCGGTGTTGTCGACGGTGCCGGGCACGTCGAACTCGCGGCTGAGCTTGAGGGGCTTGCCGCACTGCAGCGACTCCAGGCGGGCGAACTCCTCGGCGCGCTCGGCGAGGGCCCCGGCGAAGGCGTGCATCGCGTCGGACCGCTCGCCCGGGGTGGCGCCGGCCCAGCCGGGGAAGGCGTCGCGGGCGGCGGCGACGGCGGCGTCCACGTCGTCCGTACCGGCCAGCTCGTACGTGAAGACGTCGGTGCCGGTGGCGGGGTCGACGACCGCGTGGGTGCGGCCGGAGGTGCCCTGGGTCAGCCGTCCGCCGACGAAGTTCGCTCCTTCGGCGAAGCGTTCCTGCGCGGCGGCCGCCACGGACTTGGCCGACGGGCGGTCGGGGAGGTTGGCCGAGGTGGGGTTGTGCATGAGTGCTCGCTCTCGCTTTCCTCGCCGGGCACCCGTTCCCACGGGCCCCTGCGTGGCTCCAGCTCGATTTGAGTGCCGATCCTGACAGAGGGTCGACACCTCAACAAGTGATTCCGTTGTTGCCTTTTGGTTACGCGACGGAATCTGTCGACCAGGTGTCGAGTGCACCTGGAAAACCCAGGACGGTGTGTCAGTGGTGCGTGTCAGACTCGCGTGCATGAACGAAACGGGGGCCGCGAGCATGATCGACAGCAGGGAATCACTGGTCAGCGCCCTGGCGGCGGGGACGCGCGTGAAGTGGCTGCATTTCTGGGGGCACACCCCGCGGCCGGACGGCAGTCTGGGCGCGAGCTGCCTGAGTCAGTGGTGGCCGTCGCCGTTCACGGTCGACGGCGTGGAGTACGCGACGGCGGAGCACTGGATGATGGCCGGCAAGGCCCGGCTGTTCGGGGATCCGGAGGCGGAGCGCAGAGCCGTCGAGGCCGCTCACCCTGCGCAGGCGAAGAAGGCGGGTCGCCTGGTGAAGGGCTTCGACGAGGAGGTCTGGGAGCGCGAGCGCTTCGGGATCGTCCTCGCGGGCAGCCTGCACAAGTTCGGCTCGGACCCGGCGCTGCGCGACTTCCTGGTGCGCACCGGTGAGCGGGTCCTGGTGGAGGCCAGCCCCGTGGACCGTGTCTGGGGCATCGGCCTCGCGGCGGACGACCCGGCGGCCGAGGACCCGGAGCGCTGGCGCGGGCCGAACCTGCTGGGGTTCGCGCTGATGGCGGCGCGGCGGGAGCTGGCCGCGGCGTCCTGACCTCACCGGGCGGCGCCCGGCCTCCCGGTGACCCGAAGGGTCAGCGCGTCTGGTCGGGGATCAACCCGACGGGTCAGCGCGTCTGGTCCAGGATCACGAGCAGGGTGATGACGCCGACGCCCACGAGCAGGCCGAAGGCGCCGCAGATGATGCCCGCGAGCGCCTGCCCGCCGTTCGTGGCCTCGCCGCGGCGCGCCTTGCTCCGGCCGATGAAGCCGAAGACGATGCCGAGGATCCCGGTGATGATCGAGACGGGCCAGAACAGGCACAGCACCGCGGAGACGATGCCGGTGACCATGCTCGTGACGCCGAGCCCGTTGCTCGGCTGCACCGGCATCCCGCCGGCCCAGCCGTAGGGGGCCTGTGGATAGGCCCCCACGGGCTGCTGCGCCGGGTAGCCGTACGGGGCGTGCTGCGGGCCGGGCGCCGGGTGGCCGTAGGCCGCGGAGGGCAGGCCCGGGCCCGCGGGCGACACCGGCGGGGGCGGCACGGCGCCCTGCTGCGGGTACTGCGGATGCTGCGGGGCGGGTGTCGCGTACGGGGACGGGGCCTGCGGTGACGGCGGGTGCGGGGTGCCGCTCGCGGCGGGCATGGCCGTCACCGTCTGGCTGTCGTGGATGCCGCGCCCGCCGGCCGGGCTCTGCGGGGCCGGTGCCGGGACCGCGTCCTGCGGCTTCGCCCAGGGGTCGCTTCCCTGCGGTGTGGTGCCGCCTGCCATGGGACGCGCCCCCTTCGTTGCGTACGTACGTCGTGCTCGGTGCCGCCGTCCGGCCATGCTACGTGCCGGGCACCGGGGCACGGACGGGGGCACTCCGGACAGGACCCGGGCCCCCGCGGACCGCCCTGGCGCGCTCCGGCCGACCCGCGCCCGCGCCGCCCGCATACGATGCCGGGGACCCCGATCAGCCGATCACCCGAGTTCCTGGGGAGGAATCCGTGAGCCAGCGCCTGCAGACCTTCATCGCCGGACTGCCCAAAGCAGAACTGCACGTCCATCATGTGGGCTCCGCCTCCCCCAGGATCGTCTCCGCGCTCGCGGCCCGGCACCCCGACTCGAAGGTGCCGACCGACCCCGAGGCGCTGGCCGACTTCTTCACGTTCACGGACTTCGCGCACTTCATCGACGTCTATCTGTCGGTCGTCGACCTGATCCGCACCCCTGAGGACGTCCGGCTGCTCACGTACGAGGTCGCGCGCGACATGGCGCGGCAGAACGTGCGCTACGCGGAGCTGACCATCACCCCCTACTCGTCGACCCGGCGCGGCATCGACGAGAAGGCCTTCATGGACGCCATCGAGGACGCCCGCAAGGCGGCCGAGGCGGAGTTCGGCACGGTGCTGCGCTGGTGCTTCGACATTCCCGGCGAGGCCGGCCTGGTCTCCGCCGAGGAGACGGCGCGGCTGGCGACGGACGACAAGCTGCGCCCCGAGGGCCTGGTGTCGTTCGGGCTCGGCGGCCCCGAGGTCGGGGTGCCGCGGCCGCAGTTCAAGCCGTACTTCGACCGGGCGATCGCGGCCGGGCTGCGCTCGGTGCCGCACGCCGGCGAGACGACCGGGCCCGAGACGGTCTGGGACGCGCTGCGCGACCTGCGGGCCGAGCGCATCGGGCACGGCACGTCCTCGGCGCAGGACCCGAAGCTCCTCGCGCACCTCGCCGAGCACGGCATCCCGCTGGAGGTGTGCCCGACGTCGAACATCGCGACGCGCGCCGTACGCACCCTGGAGGAGCACCCGCTGAAGGCGTTCGTGGACGCGGGCGTCACGGTGACGATCAACTCGGACGACCCGCCGATGTTCTCGACGGACCTGAACACGGAGTACGCGGTCGCGGCGCGGCTGCTCGGGCTCGACGAGCAGGGCCTGGCCGACCTGGCGAAGAACGCGGTCCGCGCCTCCTTCCTCGACGACGCCGGCAAGACGCGGATCGCCGCGGAGATCGACGCGTACACGCGGACCTGGCTCGCGGACGCCTGACCCGGGCGCCTGACGCGCGCAGGTCCGACGCGCAGGTCTGAGGCGCGCGGGCCCGGCACGACAGGGCGCGGCGGTCACCGGGCACCACAATGGTGCCCATGCGCACCGTGACTGCCGTCGCCCATCGAGGCGACCCCTACCGCGTCCGTGAGAACACCCTCCCGTCCCTGCGCTCGGCGCTGGAGCGGGGGGCGGACGTGGTGGAGGTCGACGTCCGGCTGACCCGCGACGGCGTCCCGGTCCTGCTGCACGACGCCACGCTCGAACGGCTCTGGAAGCACGACCGCCCCCTGTCCGCCCTCTCCTGCGACGAGGTGCGGGGCCTCACGGAGGGCGGCGTCCCCACCCTCGCCGAGGCGCTGGCCGCGACCGGTGACGCCCGCCTCATGATCGACCTGCCCGGCGCGGACACGCGGGCCGTCCGGGCGATCGTGGGCCTGATCGGCGAGTGCGGCGCCGCCGAACGCGTCTACTACTGCGCCGGCGCCGAGACCATGCTCAAGGTGCGGGCCGCCGATCCGTCCGCCGAGATCGCCCTGACCTGGACGACGCTGGCCCCGCCCCGCCCGGCGCTCGTCGAGGCGGTCCGCCCGCACTGGCTCAACTACCGCTTCTCGCTGCTGACCCGCGACCTCGTGGCCCGCGTCCACCACGACGGGCTGCTGGTGTCGGCGTGGACGCCGGACACGCGGCGCTCGATGCGGAAGCTACTGGCCGCGGGCGTCGACTCCATCACGACGAACCGCGTCGACGTCCTGGCCGACCTCCGCTGAGGCCGGACCCGGTTCGTCGCCGGGTGCGGGCCGGTGGGGGCTGGTCGCGCCCC
Organism: Streptomyces sp. NPDC059524; assembly: GCF_042749255.1. Taxonomy (NCBI): domain Bacteria; kingdom Bacillati; phylum Actinomycetota; class Actinomycetes; order Kitasatosporales; family Streptomycetaceae; genus Streptomyces; species Streptomyces sp. NPDC059524. The sequence goes on from NZ_JBHYTK010000021.1 coordinate 12,241, forward strand.
GCGGCGCAGCCGCTGATGTCACGGCCCCGCGCCCCTGATGAGGCCGCGCCTCATCGGGGAAATGCGACCCGAAGGGTCTGCATTTCAGGGGCGCGGGGAACTGCGCGACCGGCCACGACGAGACCCGCACCCGGCGACGAACGGTCAGCCCCGGGCTCTGACGACCCGCCGGGCCACCCCGTGCGACACCACCGTCGCCGCCCCGGCCCACGCGAGCCCGGCGACGACATCCCGCCCCCGGCCCGCGCGCAGCACACCCGCCCGCTTCAACCGCCCCCGCGCCCACACGGCGAACGGCACGACGAGCGTCGGCGAGGTGGCGACCCCCGGCGTGTACCCCCGCACGGCGAGCGCCTGCCCCAGGTGCACGAGCCCGTGCAGCCCGAACCCGTTGAGCATCGCCTGATAGACGGCGCTCCGTCCGCCGCTGGCCCACCCCGCGACGGCCCCCGCCCCCACGATCCCCGCCATGACCCCGACGGCGACCCCGAACTCCCGCTCGTCGACGCCCTCCACCGCCCGCCACACCCCGTCCGGCACCCCGGGCCACCGCTCCCGCAGCACGGGCACGTTCTCCCGCACCCACCGCGGCCCGGCGACGAGCTCCTCGGTGTCGTGCAGGGCCCAGGCGGCGAAGAGCCCCAGGGTGACAGCGGCGGACACCTTTTCATCGTTCGATGAATTCCCCATACGAGGAAGGGTACTTGGGGCCGCCGACGGCCTCACAACCCGGCGATCGCGTTCCACCGCTTCGCGAACTCCGTGCGCTCCGTGGACTTGATGTCCCGGGCGATCGCGAGACGCGACCGCATCCGGTCGTCCGGGAAGATCAGCGGGTCCTCGGCGAGTTCGGCGGTCTCCTTGTCCTTCGAGGAGGCCAGGACGTGCTGGGCCGCCGGCACGGGGCACACGTAGTTGACCCAGGCGGCGAGTTCGGCGGCGACCTCGGGTTCGTAGTAGTAGTCGACGAGTCGTTCGGCGGTGGCCTTGTGCTCGGCGAGGTTGGGGATCATCAGGGACTCCGCCCAGAGTTCGGCGCCCTCCTCGGGGACGACGAACTCGATGTCCGGGTCGTCGGCCTGGAGCTGGATGACGTCGCCGCTGTAGGCCTGGCAGGCGAGGACGTCGCCGCTGGAGAGGTCCTTGATGTAGTCGTTGCCGGTGAAGCGGCGGATGTGCTTCGACGCGACGAGCTTCTCGACCTGGTCGCAGGTGCGGTGGAAGTCGTCGGCGGTCCATCGGGTGATGTCGACGCCGTTGCCCTGCATGAGGAGCGCGAAGGACTCGTCGAGGCCGGACAGCAGGGTGACGCGGCCCTTGAGGTCGGGGGCCCAGAGGTCGGAGACGTGCCGGATCTCGCGGCCGAGGCGGCGCTTGTTGTACGCGATGCCGGTGATGCCGGACTGCCACGGCACCGTCGACCTGCGGCCGGGGTCGAAGGCCGGGTCGCGCAGCAGCGGGTCGAGGTACTTGGTGACGTTGGGCTGGCGCGAGCGGTCCATCTCCTGCACCCAGCCCAGCCGGACGAACCGGGAGCACATCCAGTCGGAGATGACGATGAGGTCGCGTCCGGTGCTCTGGTGGTTCATGAGGGACGGGCTGATCTTGCCGAAGAACTCGTCGTTGTCGTTGATCTCCTCGGTGTACCGGACCTGGATGCCGGTCCGCCGCTCGAACGCGTCCAGCGTCGGCCGCTTCGCCGGGTCGTCGTCGTCGACGTCGATGTAGAGCGGCCAGTTCGCCCAGGTGAGCCGCTTGTCGTCGGCGGAGCGGTCGTGGTCGGCGGCGCGGTCGCCGGGCGCGACGTAGGCGGCGGGCACCCCGCAGCCGGAGGCCAGGGCGCCGACGGCCGCGGCGGCGGCACCACCGCCCAGGGCGCGCAGCAGGGAACGGCGGTCGAGGCGGGGGGTGTTGTGGTTGGCTCGCACCCACGAAGCATGCAGCGGGCACACACCCCGGCTCAATGGACGCTGCGTCCGGGCGGGCACCCCGGCGGGCGACACCTTGTCGATCTCCCGGGCGGCACCCTGTCGATTCCGTGAGCGGCGCCTCGCCCCTGTGGCGGGGAGCGCCCGGTGTGCTCAGCCGGTCCAGCTGGCGAGCAGTCCGAGGTTCTCGGCGGCGTCCGTGCCGGGCGCCGGCAGATAGCTGACCAGGACCTGTCCGTTGTCGGGCAGGTGCAGGATCTCGAAGTCGAGGTCGAGCGGCCCGACGACGGGGTGCCGCAGCGCGTACCGCCCGGCTCCCTTCTCGTGGACGTCCTGCCGGGCCCACAGGGTGCCGAACTCCTCGCTCTTCATGGCGAGCGTGCCGAGGAGGGAGGCGAGGGCGGGGTCGTCCGGGTACCGGCCCACGCTCACCCGCAGGAAGCCGACCGTCGCCTCCGCCTTGGCGCGCAGGCTGCCGGCGAGGAGGGAGCGGTACGCCTCGTCGAGGAAGACGAGGTGGGCGAACGTGCGCTGTTCCTCGGGGAGCTGCGAGAAGTCGCCGAAGACGGCGGCGGCCTGCGCGTTCCAGGCGACGACCTCGGTCAGCGGCCCGCACAGGTAGGCGGGCCCCGGCTGCGCGTCGAGGAGGCGCCGCAGTCCGGGGCGTACGGGCTCGGGGCGCGGGGCGGCGGCCGCGCGGGCTGCGGGCCGGGCACGGTCGGGCCGGGCGAGATTGCGCAGGTGCTCCTGCTCGGCGGGGTCCAGCCGCAGGGCGCGGCCGACGGACTCCAGGACATTGTCCGACACATGCGGGTTGCGCCCCTGTTCCAGGCGTACGTAGTACTCGACGCTGACGCCCGCGAGCTGGGCGAGCTCCTCGCGGCGCAGACCCGGGACGCGCCGCTGCCCGTACGAGACGAGGCCGACGTCCGCGGGGCGCAGGCGGGCCCTGCGGGTGCGCAGGAACTGGCTCAGTTCGGTCCGGCGTTCGACGGTGAGGTCCATGGCGACGAGTATCACCGCTCGCGCCGCCGCGTGGGTGGTCAACTCTTTCCCCCCTCACGGGTGTGCCTGTCAGGGGGTGGTGTCCGGGCCGCAGAGTCTTCCTCGTCGGCACGGCGACCACGCCGTCGGACCCTGAGACCTTGAGGACGGACCCCATGAACTCCCCGCTCACCACGACCACCGCCCCCACCACCACCGCTCCCGCCACCTCGGCGGCTCACCGCGAGCTCGGCAGCACCGGCATGCGCCTCTCCCCCATCGGCCTCGGCAGCTGGGCCTTCGGCGGCGAGGGCTGGCGCTTCTCCTGGGGCGGGCAGGACGACGCCCGTTCGATCGCCACGGTGCACGCCGCCGTCGAGGCGGGGGTGAACTGGATCGACACCGCCGCGGTCTACGGCCTCGGCCACTCCGAGGAGGTCGTCGGCAAGGCGATCGCCCAACTCCCGCAGAGCGAGCGGCCGTTCGTCTTCACGAAGGTGGGGCTCGTCTGGGACCCCGAGAACCCGGCCGCCGCGCCCCGGCGCATCATGCGGGCGGACAGCGTGCGCCGCGAGGTCGAGGACTCGCTGCGCCGGCTCGGCGTCGAGGCGATCGACCTGTACCAGGTGCACTGGCCGGACACGGGCGCCTCGCTCGACTGGGACGGCGACGGCTCGGGCGCCGCGGACGAGGTGCGGGTCACGCCGCTGGAGGAGTACTGGCAGACGATGGCCGAGCTCAAGAAGGAGGGCAAGGTCCGCGCGATCGGCCTGTCCAACCACGATCCGGCGCAGCTCGCCGCCGCCTCGGCCGTCGCCCCGGTCGACGCGGTCCAGCCGCCGCTCTCCCTGATCAACCGCTCCGCCGAGCCGGAGATCGACTGGGCCGCGGACCACGGCACCGGCGTGATCGTGTACCAGCCGCTGCACTCCGGTCTGCTGTCCGGGACGTTCACCCGGGAGCGGGCTGCGCGGCTCGACGCGGGCGACTGGCGCCGCACCCACCCGGACTTCACCCGCGACCTGGACCGCAACCTCGCGATCGTGGACCGTCTGCGCACGGTCGCCGAAGGCCACGGCGTCCCGGTCGGCTCGGCGGCGATCGCCTGGGCACTGGCCCGACGCGGGGTGACCGGCGCGATCGCGGGGGCGCGAGGCCCCGAGCAGGTACGCGACTGGGCCCAGGCGGCAACCCTGCGGCTGACCCCGGAGGACCTGACCCACCTCTCCTGACCCAGAACGGCCCTGCCCCTGGGCGGGGCCGTCTCACTGTGAGCCGTGTCTCTGTGGGGCCGTGCCGTTGTGCGTGGCTCCGCCCACGGGGGGGGCGAGGCCGTCTCGCTGTGCGGCGCTCCGCCCAGGGCGCGGCCGTCTCACCGTCCGGCACTCCGCCCACGGGGGCGGAGCCCTCTCGCTGTGCGGCGCTCCACCCACGAGAGGCGGGCCATCTCGCTGGCCGGCACTCCCTCCAGTGGGCGGGGCCGTCTCACTGTGGGGCCGTGCAGCCGCGCCGTCGTGCGGGGCTCCGCCCGCGGGAGGCAAGACCGTCTCGCCGTGCAGCGCTCCACCCACAGGAGATGGAGCCGTCTCACAGCCCGGCACTCCCTCCAGGGGGCGGGGCCGTCTCACTGCCCGGCACCCCATGGGGGGCTGGGCCCTCTCGTTGTGCAGCGCTCCACCCGCAAGAGGCGGGAGCGTCTCGGTGCCCGCCACTCCACCCCAGGAGCAGAGCCCTCTCGCCATGCAGCGCTCCGCCCACAGGAGGCGGGGCCCTCTCGCTGCCCGGCGCCCCACCCACGGGAGGAGAGACCCCTCACGGCCCGGGCCCCCGCCACGAGGGTGAGGCCCTCTCGCCGTGCTGTGCTCCGCCCCCTGGGACGGGGCCGGTGCCGGCGAGGCTCAGTCTCGCGTGCGCCCCGGTCCCGGCTCCAGCCACCCCACCAGGTCCCCGGCCGTCACCCGCTCCAGGCCGGCCGCGTCGGCCGCGCCGGGGAACAGGCGGTACAGGGTGCCGTCGGTGGCGTCGGGGACGTCCCCGTGCTCCAGCGCGGCGAAGACCCGGCGCTCCGCGAGCTCGGGCACCGCGCTCACCAGGTCCGGCTCCCACCCCTCGCGCACCCGCAGCGCGAACCAGGCGCGGGGTTCGTCCGGCTCCCGGCGGTAGATCCGCGCGAGCCCCGACCCGTCCCGTACGACGACGTCGCCGTCGGTGCGCGCGGCGGCCGCCCAGCAGGCGAGGTCCCAGAGTGTGGCCCGGTCGCCGGCCTGGAACGCGTCGAGCAGGTCGCGGCCGAGCCGGCGCAGGGCCTCCCGGTGCCGCCACACGCCGTGGTTCCCCTCGCCGGTCGGCAGCGTGGTGTCCGCCCACCAGGCACGCAGGGTGCGCAGGTCGACGATCATCGGCACGAGCGCCTTCGCGTCCCCGGCGAGGTCGAAGCGCTGCCGCACGGCCCGCGCGTCGAACCGCCCGCGCGCCCCGCGCTCGACGCCCATGAACCCGGCGAAGGCGTCGGGCAGTTCCTCGAACGGCACGTCGTTGTAGGAGAAGACGACCGGCATCGCGTAGCGCACACCCACCCCGCGCAGCCGGCCCAGGTCGAGGTCGACGTACTCGGTGGCCCCGTGCGGCGCGGGCGCGGACGTGAGGTCGCCCGAGTGCAGCGCGGCCTCGCCGCCCCACTCCAGGCTGGTGTAGTCGCACAGGCCGACGAAGCGCCACTGGTCGTCGTAGAAGGCGACGGAGAGGTCGAGGTCGACGCGCCGGCCGCGCTCCTGCATCCAGTGCAGGAACAGGCGCAGCGCCTTGCCGTCCCCCGGCGCGGGCACTTTGAGGGCGCTGCCGCGCGGCACGGCGACGAGGGAGGCGGCCGAGGCGCGCTCGGCGTAGGGCACGGGCAGGTCGGCGAGGCGGGCGTCGAGCACGGCGACGTCGTACCGGTCGCCGGGCACGTCCATGCGGCGCACCGCCTCGGCCTCGATGGCTTCGGCGGCCCGCTCGACGTCGCGGCGGGGCAGCGGCGGGCGCGTGTCGTCGATCGCGTACGCCTTGGTGACGCGGCCGCGCGGGAAGAAGACGCGGCGGTGTCCGGGCACGGCCCGCACCGCGAGCTTGCCCCAGGCGCCGAGCAGCGGTCCGACGCCGGCGCCGGGCAGCGCTGCGGCGAGGGCGTCGGTGACCCGCTCGGGCATCCCGTCGACGACGGCCCGGGAGAGCAACGCGTCGAGCCGGCGCAGCAGTTCACCGGGGCGGGCGCGCAGCAGTTCGGTGGCGCGCTCGACGTCCCAGTACGCGAGGGCGCTCTCGACGCGGGCCGCCGTGCCGACAGTGCGCAGGCGGTCGCCGACGAGCTTGACCTCGGCGCCCTGCCGGGCGGCGCGGGAGAGCAGCACGTCCTGCAACGGGCCCTCGTCCTGCACGCGGTGGCCGCGCAGGACGGCGAAGGCGAGCGCGGCGCGCGGGAAGCGGCGGGCGTGCTCGAAGGGGTGCAGCAGTTCGCCGACCCGCTTGAACGCGCCGGGCCGCCGCCGCATGTCCTCGACGAGCCGTTCGAGGTCCAACCCGTCGAGGATGCCGAGCAGTTGGCGCCGCAGGGGCCGCGGGACGTTGCGCAGCCGCACGGTCTCCAGCAGGTCCGGGTCGCCGCCCGAGCGCACGACGAGCAGCCGCAGCACGTCGGTCGCGGTGTCCGCGTACCGCGCCAGGGCGGCGGGCTCGTGCTCGGCGAGCCGCGCGAGCAGCAGCGCCTTGGACTCGCGTACGGGGATGTCGGCGGGCAGGGCGGTGAGGTCCGCGGGGTCGAGGGAGCCGAGGAGGAGGACGAGGTCGTCGTGGTCCCGCGGGTTCAGCGGGGTGCGGTGGGCGAGCAGGGCGGTGAGTTCGGCGGTCGCGTCCGCGTCGGGGGAGGTGCCGAGGACGAGGGTGCGCAGCACGGCGCGGTCGCCGTCGGGGGCGGGCACGTCCAGCCAGGGCCGAGTGGGCCCGTCGGTCTCGTACCGGGTCTCGCAGACGGGGCAGGCGTACCAGGTGTCGCACAGCTCGCAGCAGCCGAAGTCGAAGCCGCCCAGGCACTTCTCGCACACGAGGTGGGCGCAGGGCGCGACGGCGCGGACGGGGTCGCCGGGCCGGCCGCAGGCCATGCAGGGCTGGTGCGGCTGGGCGGCGAGCGCGGTGAGGACGTGCGCCGCGTACAGGCGTCCGGCCCGCTGGTAGGGAACGTCCTGCGGGAAGCGGGCGAACAGCGGCGCGTGGTGCCGGTCCGCGCCGGTCAGCGCGGCGACGGCGGCGAGCAGCCGGGTCCCGGCGCGGGCGAGCCCGTCCTCGTCGAGCGTGCCGAGGGCCTTGCGCAGCGGCGCGGTCAACAGGTGTCCGAGCGCGGCGAGTTCGGCTTCGAGCACGAGGACTCCGGCGGCCACGGTCGCGCTCGCGCCGGGCCCCGGGGTCACGTACACCCGCTGCGCGCGGCGCAGCAGCAGCGCCTCGATGTCGTCCTGGACCATGCGCCGTCCACCCCCGTCGCCTCAGTGAGACGTGTGCGTCAAGAAGAAGGCGGGGGCGGGAAGTGGGCGCACTACGGTCTTTTCGCAGAAGAAAGGGAGAAGGAAGCGCACCGCGGAGCCGCCCCCGCGCGACTCACGCTACGTGGCACCGAGCGGGCGCCGCACCCGGATTTCCCGGGGCCGGAAAAGGCCGCCCGGCCGCCTAAGCAGGCAGGAGAGCCCGCAAGTAGCGCCGCGTCACCGCGAGTTGCACGACGCGCGCGAGGGGCCCGGCGAGGCGGGTGTACCAGCGGCCGGGCCGGGAGAAGGCCCGGATGCGGAACCACACGGAGCCGTCCGGTTCCCGGGTCACGAGGAACGCCTCCTCGCCGCACTCGGGATGCCCGGCGAGGGTCCCGTAGGCGAAGCCGATCCGGTCGGGCTCGCGCACGACCCGTACCACCCGGCACGGGATCCGCAGGAGCAGGAAGCGCAGGACGACGTCGGCGCCCTCGCGGACGTCGTCGCCGGGGGTCACGCTCAGTCCGGCGCCGCGCTGGGCGCGCCATGCGAGAACCGGGGGCGCCGCCCCCCCCCCGCCCGGGGCGGCCCCGGTTGGCGGCCTCGGCCTTGTCC
>NZ_JBHYTK010000021.1:20273-69465 GCF_042749255.1 Streptomyces sp. NPDC059524
CCGCCGCCCCTCCCCGCCGCCCTCGGCCGCGCCGGCGCCCGCCCCCCCCCCCCCCGGTCCAGGTGGGCGTACCCCGGCGGCAGTTCGCCGTCCGCCAGGGTCGCGCCCGTCTCCGTATAGGTGAGGCTCACCCGAGGGGTGGGTCTCAGCCGTCCAGCGAGGTCATGACGTGCTTGATGCGCGTGTAGTCCTCGAAGCCGTAGCCGGAGAGGTCCTTGCCGTAGCCGGACTTCTTGAAGCCGCCGTGCGGCATCTCGGCGACCAGCGGGATGTGGGTGTTGATCCACACGCAGCCGAAGTCGAGGGCCTTGGACATGCGCATCGCACGGCCGTGGTCCTTGGTCCACACGGAGGAGGCGAGGGCGTAGTCGACGCCGTTGGCGTAGGCGACGGCCTGCTCCTCGTCCGTGAAGGACTGGACGGTGATGACGGGGCCGAAGACCTCGTTCTGGATGATCTCGTCGTCCTGCTTGAGGCCCGAGACGACGGTGGCGGCGTAGAAGTAGCCCTTGTCGCCGACCCGGTGACCGCCGGCCTCGACCTTGGCGTGGGCCGGGAGGCGCTCGATGAAGCCGGAGACCTGCTTCAGCTGGTTCGGGTTGTTCAGCGGGCCGTAGAGCACGTCCTCGTCGTCCGGCTGACCGGTCCTGGTCTCGGCGGCGATCTTCGCGAGCGCGCTCACGAACTCGTCGTGCACGGACTCGTGGACCAGCACGCGCGTGGCGGCCGTGCAGTCCTGGCCGGCGTTGAAGTAACCGGCCTCGGCGATGCCCTCGGCGGCCTTCGCGATGTCGGCGTCGCCGAAGACGACGACCGGGGCCTTGCCGCCCAGCTCCAGGTGGACCCGCTTGAGGTCCTTGGAGGCGGACTCGGCGACGGACATGCCCGCGCGCACCGAGCCGGTGATGGAGGCCATCGCCGGGGTCGGGTGCTCGACCATGGCGCGGCCGGTGTCACGGTCGCCGCACACGACGTTGAAGACGCCCTTGGGGACGATCGAGCCGATGATGTCGGCCATCAGGGCCGTCGACGCCGGGGTGGTGTCGGACGGCTTGAGGACCACCGTGTTGCCCGCGGCGAGCGCCGGGGCGAACTTCCACACGGCCATCATCATCGGGTAGTTCCACGGCGCGACCTGGGCGCAGACGCCGATCGGCTCGCGGCGGATGATGGAGGTCAGGCCCTCCATGTACTCGCCGGCGGAGCGGCCCTCGAGCATGCGGGCGGCACCGGCGAAGAAGCGGATCTGGTCCACCATCGGCGGGATCTCTTCGCTGCGGGTGAGGCCGATCGGCTTGCCCGTGTTCTCGACCTCGGCCGCGATGAGCTCCTCGGCCCGCTCCTCGAACGCGTCGGCGATCTTCAGGAGGTACTTCTGGCGCTCGCCCGGCGTGAGGTCGCGCCACGCGGGGAACGCCGCCTCGGCCGCGGCCATCGCCGCGTCCACGTCGGCCTGCCCGGACAGCGGCGCGGTCGCGTACGCCTCGCCCGTGGCGGGGTTGACCACGTCCGTGGTCCGTCCGTCGGCGGCGTCCCGGAACTCACCGTCGATGTAGTTACGCAGACGACGCAGCTCACTGGTGGTCACTGCCGGCCCTCCTGACCTGAGAAGACGTTCGGTTCCTGCAGGGTTCTGGCGTCCTGCGCACGGCGCGCGCCGGTGTCCAGCCCCTGAGACGTCCCACCCTAGTCGGACCGCCGACGTTTTCAACACCCCCCGACCCTCACGAACTACGGAATCCGTGAAGTCCGAGGTGGCAGACAACGAATTTCATCGATCTGGGGTTGCGAAACGGACGAGACCTCGTGCACAGTGAGGTCGTGGCCAGTCGCAGCGCAGACCCCAAGGGACCCAGTTCGAGGAACGGCGGAAGCCCGCCTCTGGACTCCGTCTCCCTCGCCATCATCGAACAGCTCCAGGAAGACGGCAGGCGTCCGTACGCCGCCATCGGGAAGGCCGTGGGCCTGTCCGAGGCAGCGGTCCGCCAGCGCGTCCAGAAGCTGCTCGACCAGGGCGTGATGCAGATCGTCGCCGTCACGGACCCGCTCACCGTGGGATTCCGCCGGCAGGCGATGGTCGGCATCAACGCCGAGGGCGACCTGGATCCCGTGGCGGATGCGCTGACGGCCATGCCGGAATGCGAGTACGTCGTGATGACGGCAGGCTCGTTCGACCTGATGGTGGAGGTCGTCTGTGAGGACGACGACCACCTTCTGGACGTGATCAACAAACGCATCCGGGCCCTGCCCGGCGTGCGCTCCACCGAGAGCTTCGTCTACCTCAAGCTCAAGAAGCAGACCTATATGTGGGGAACCCGATAGCCGTGAGCAAGGACCTCAGCCAGAGCGCGTACGACCACCTGTGGATGCACTTCACCCGCATGTCGTCGTACGAGAACGCGCCCGTACCCACCATCGTTCGTGGCGAGGGCACCTACATCTACGACGACAAGGGCAAGAAGTACCTCGACGGTCTCGCGGGCCTGTTCGTGGTCCAGGCCGGCCACGGCCGCCAGGAGCTCGCCGAGGTCGCCGCGAAGCAGGCCGCCGAGCTGGCCTTCTTCCCGATCTGGTCGTACGCCCACCCCAAGGCCGTGGAGCTGGCCGAGCGCCTCGCCCACTACGCCCCGGGCGACCTGAACAAGGTCTTCTTCACCACCGGTGGCGGCGAGGCCGTGGAGACCGCCTGGAAGCTTGCGAAGCAGTACCACAAGCTCAACGGCAACCACACGAAGTACAAGGTCATCTCCCGCGCGGTCGCCTACCACGGCACCCCGCAGGGCGCCCTGTCCATCACGGGTCTGCCGGCCCTCAAGGCCCCCTTCGAGCCGCTCGTCCCGGGCGCGCACAAGGTGCCGAACACGAACATCTACCGCGCCCCGATCCACGGTGACGACCCGGAGGCCTTCGGCCGCTGGTGCGCCGACCAGATCGAGCAGGAGATCCTGTTCGAGGGCCCGGAGACGGTCGCGGCCGTCTTCCTCGAGCCGGTGCAGAACGCCGGTGGCTGCTTCCCGCCGCCGCCCGGCTACTTCCAGCGCGTGCGCGAGATCTGCGACCAGTACGACGTGCTGCTCGTCTCCGACGAGGTCATCTGCGCCTTCGGCCGCCTCGGCACGATGTTCGCCTGTGACAAGTTCGGCTACGTGCCGGACATCATCACCTGCGCCAAGGGCATGACCTCGGGCTACTCCCCGATCGGTGCCGCGATCGTCTCGGACCGCATCGCCGAGCCGTTCTACAAGGGTGACAACACCTTCCTGCACGGCTACACCTTCGGTGGTCACCCCGTGTCGGCGGCCGTGGGTCTCGCCAACCTCGACATCTTCGAGCGCGAGGGCCTCAACCAGCACGTGCTGGACAACGAGGCGAACTTCCTCAACACGCTGCAGAAGCTGAACGACCTGCCGATCGTCGGCGACGTCCGCGGCAACGGCTTCTTCTACGGCATCGAGCTCGTGAAGGACAAGGCCACCAAGGAGTCCTTCACGGACGAGGAGTCCGAGCGGATCCTGTACGGCTACGTCTCGAAGAAGCTCTTCGAGTACGGCCTGTACTGCCGTGCCGACGACCGTGGCGACCCGGTCATCCAGCTGTCGCCGCCGCTGATCTCCGACCAGGCGACGTTCGACGAGATCGAGGGCATCATCCGCCAGGTCCTCACCGAGGCCTGGACCAAGATCTGAGCCCTCCGCCCAGGCCCCGAGCCACGCCTCGGGATCTGAGCCGCGCGCACCACGGAACCAGCGCGCACCACGGCCCGGCTGCACCCGTCCGAGTGAGATGGGAGCGGCCGGGCCGCGTCGCGTCCGGCGCCACCGGCCGGAAAACCTAGCGTGCCCTGTGACCGATCGGCCCTGCCTTCGTTCCCCCGTACGGGGGACGGGAACTTGCCGGCATATCTGATCTGAACCGAGGTGTACGCCATGGTGGCCCCGCCGGACAACGACGTGCTCTGGGCACGCGCCCTGCACTTCTCCCACAGCGGCTCGCCCGCGCTCACCGGTGTCTCGCTCGGGGTGCGCCAGGGCGAGATCCTCGCCGTCGGCGGCCCGCGCGGCGCCGGCAAGACGACCCTGCTGCAGTGCCTTTCCGGACAGCTGCTGCCCCAGCAGGGCGAGGTGTGGTTCAACAGCGCCCCGGTCCACACGATGGGCCCGCTGGTGCGCGAGCGGCTGCGCCGGGACCGCTTCGGCTGGATCGACCCCGAGCCCGCCCTGGTCCCCGAGCTGAACGTGTGGGAGAACACCGCCCTGCCGCTCATGCTGCGCGGGGGCGGCCGCCGCCCCGCCAAGACCGCCGCCCACGAATGGCTGGAGCGGCTCGACGTCGGGCATCTCGCCCGCAAGCGCCCGCACGCCCTGCACATGGCCGAGCGGCAGCGCGTCGCCATCGCCCGCGCCCTGGTGCACGCGCCCGACGTCGTCTTCGCCGACGAGCCGACGGCGACCCTGCACCAGGCGGACCGCGCGCACGTCCTGCGCACCCTGACCGCGGCGGCCCGCTCGCACTCCATCACCGTGGTGCTCGCGACCAGTGACGCGGAGGTCGGCGCGCTCGCCGACCGCACCGTGCCGCTGCTCGACGGCCGCCGCGTGAACACCGTGCACCTGCCCGCCGGGCAGCCCGAGGCGGAAGGCCGGGCCGCGTGCTCGCTCTCCGTCTAGTCCGCGGGGCCCATCCCCTGGTCCAGCTGCGCAGACTCCTCGTGGCCGCCGCCTCGGCGGGCACCGGCTTCCTGCTGCTGTGCACGCTGGGCTACGCGATGGGTCACCCCGAGTCCTCCGGCGACGCCGTGCTCCGGCTCGCCTGGTGCGTGGTGCCGCTCGCCGCGACCGTCTATCTGGCGGTCGCCGTCGCCCGCTCCGACCCCGGCACGAAACCCCGCTCCGGACTCTCCGCCGTGGGACTCGGCCCCGCCCGCCTCACGCTGCTCGCCTCGGTGTCCACCGCCGTCGCCTGCACGCTGGGCTCGACGCTCGCCCTCCTGTTCTTCCTGCACCTGCGCGGCGACCTGACCGGGCTGCCGTTCGACGGCGCGGCCCGCGGGCTGCTCGCGGCCGACCAGCCGCTGCCGCTGGCCGCCACGCTCACCCTGCTCGCCTTCGTGCCGCTCGCCGCGTCCACGGCCAGCGCCCTGGTGCTGCGGCCCCGGATCGTGCGGGCGGGCGGCGCCAAGGCGGCCACGGACGCACCGCAGGACCTGAAGGAACCGGCCGCCGCGCCCAGCGGCCTGCCCTGGGGCGTCGCGCTGCTCGCCGCCGGACTCGCCGTCGAGACGTACGCGGCGCACGCGCGCGGCGGCGCCGGGTTCCCGATGCCCGGCGGGCTCGGCGGCAGCCCGTCCGGTGTGCTGGCCGGCTGGGCGCTCACCGCGGTCGGCCTGGCACTCGTCGGGCCGGGCCTGACCTACCAGTGCGGGCGCGCCCTGCAGGCCGTACGGCCCGGCGCGGTGCGGCTGCTCGCGGGGCGGGTGCTGATGGAGGAGGCCGGGCGCATCGGCCGGCCGCTCGGTGTCGTGTGCGCGGTGGCCTCCGGCGTCTACGCGGCGACCGTGCTGGCGGGCGCCCGCCCGGCGCTCGGCCCGTTGTCGGCGATCGGCGGCGTCCTCGTCGTCGGCTGCACGCTCGCGACGCTCGCCACGGCTGCCGTCGAGGCCCGCCAGGTCCGCCGGCACACCCAGACGGCGCTGCTGCGACTGGGCGCCCCGGCGACCGTGCTGCGGAGCTCCGCGGCGCTCCGCGCGGGCGCGCTGCTCGCCGTTTTCGGCCCGCTGACCTGGGCCGTCGCAGAACTTTCGGCGGCTCCGCTGCTGGCGCGATGAGTTTTGCCCGCGCCGGGCGTCTAACCCTGCGAGCATCACGACAGCCAAGCGACCGCACGACACAGAAGGCGACGGGCCCCTCATGACGCAGCACCAGTACCAGCAGATGATCTTCGTGAACCTGGCCGTGAGCGACCTGGACGCGTCCAAGAAGTTCTTCACGGAGCTCGGCTTCACGATCAACCAGCAGTTCACGGACGAGACCGCGTCCGCCGTGGTCGTCAGCGACACGATCATCCTCATGGTGATGACCAAGGAGAAGTACTCCGGCTTCACGAAGAAGACGATCATCGACTCGACCACCTCCAGCGAGGTGCTGCTGTGCCTGAGCGCCGAGAGCCGCGAGAAGGTCGACGAGCTCGTCGAGCGGGCGATCGCGGCCGGCGGCACCGAGACCGGCGAGAAGCAGGACCACGGCTTCATGTACGGGCGGGCCTTCGACGACATCGACGGCCACACCTTCGAGGTCGCGTGGATGGACCCGAGCGTCATCCAGGACTGATCAAGTCCGCGCCGGGCGGGCGTGCTTAAGCTGGGCGGGTGCAGCCGACACCGTCACCTTCGAGTGATCCCTCAGCACCTTCGGGTGAACCCGCCCTGCCCGGCGCGGCCCACGACCGCGAGATCGAGACGGTCGCCGAGTTCGACGAGGTGGCCGCGAGCGGTTCGATCGCCGGGCACCGGGTGCAGGCCGTCGACCTGACGGAGCGCACCGACCGGCTGCTCGCCGTGGAGACGGCGGGCGCCCTCTTCCTCGGCTGCCCCATGACGCCGGAGGCGGCCCTGAGCGTACGGGCCCGGGGCGCCCTGGTCTTCCCCCCGGTCCCCGGTCTCCCCTTCGACCCGTACCGCGGGCACCTCTACACGCCGGACGAGTTGTTCACGCACCTGGCGTCCGGTGGCTACGAGGCGACGCCGGACGCCCGCGCGTACGCCTGGTTCCAGCACACGAAGGCGGACGGCGACGTCTTCGCGTCGATGCTGCGCGCGATCCACGACGACTCGGTCTCGGACGCGCTCGACGAACTCCTCACCGGGTCACCGGTGGTGGGCGTCATGGGCGGCCACGCCATGGCGCGCGGCACCGAGGACTACGCGGAGGCGGCCCGGCTCGGCCGGACCCTCGCGCGGTCCGGTCTCACGGTGGCGACGGGCGGCGGCCCGGGCGCGATGGAGGCGGCGAACCTGGGCGCGTACGCGGCCCCGTTCGACGGCACCATGCTCGACGAGTCGCTCGAACTCCTCGCCAAGGCACCGTCGTTCGCCCCGTCGGTCACGGACTGGGCGGCCGCCGCGTTCGAGGTGCGGGCCCGCCATCCGCGCGGCGGCGCCTCGGTCGGCATCCCCACCTGGTTCTACGGCCACGAGCCGCCGAACGCGTTCGCCGAGCACATCGCCAAGTACTTCGCCAACGCCACGCGCGAGGACGGGCTGCTCGCCCGGTCGACCGCGGGCGTCGTCTTCCTGCCGGGCGCCGCCGGCACCGTGCAGGAGGTCTTCGACAACGCCACGCCCAACTACTACGAGTCCCGGGGCGAACCGACGCCGATGGTGCTGGTCGGCCGCGCGCACTGGACCGAGAAGCTGCCCGCCTGGCCGCTGCTGCGGGCGCTGGCGCGCGAGCGGTCCATGGAGCACCGGATCGCGCTCGTGGACACCCCGGCGGAGGCCGCCGAGGCGATCCGCGCCCTCGGGTCAAGCACGGGTCAAGACTGACCGGTCTTCACCGCACCGTATTGACGCTGTGTCACGGGCACTTGTAAACGTTTGAGGACCGTGAGGGTGCCGAGGCCGGAGCTGTGGCGTGTGCCGCTTGGTGCGCGCCCGCGGCGTGTTCCGCTTGGCGCACACCGTGACGCTTCCTCACCGCACCCCTCTTCTGTACGGCATCCCGTACTGATCCCGTGAAGGACAGCCGTGTCCGTTACCCCCCGCATATCCGCCCGTGCCGCCCGCTTCGCCGGTGTGGCCGCGGCCGCCTCGGCGCTGGCGCTCGGCGCCGCCGGCACCGCGTCGGCGTGCAACATCAGTGAGTTCACCGCCGTCGCCGAGTGCGCCGGCGAGCAGGGCGTCATCACCGTGGTCGACAAGGACCCGTCCGGCGTCAAGGCGACCGTCTCGGTCTACCTGAAGTCGGGCGGCACCGAGAAGCTGATCGGCTCTCAGGACGTGCAGGGCACCCGCGAGGGCGCCACGCTCACGTTCAAGGAGAACTGGCAGCCGAACGCCACGTACCGCGTGCACGTGAAGGCCGGCGACCAGGTCGACGAGGACATCTCTCCGGACGTGACCGCGCCGGGCAAGGCCTGCGCCACCACCCCCGCGCCGTCGAAGCCGGCGCCCTCGAAGCCCGCCCCGTCGAAGCCGGCGCCTTCGAAGCCCGCGCCGAGCACCTCGGCTCCGGCGTCTCCCACCCCGGCCGCCCCGGCACCGAGCAACTCGCCTGCGCCTGCGGGCAGTTCGGACAACCTGGCCGAGACCGGATCGAGCTCCAACACCCCGCTGTTCGCCGGTCTCGCCGCGGCGCTCGTCGTCGCGGGCGGCGGCATCGTGTTCGCGCTGCGCAAGCGGGGCGCGGCCCAGCGCTGACCCCGCTCGAACCGCTCCTGCTCCTGGCCTGCGGGGCGTCACCCTCGGTGGCGCCCCGTCGTGCTGCCCTGACCGGGGCGGTACTCAGCCGAAGGTCGCCACCTTCAGCCAGAAGTCCAGCAGCTCACGGTCGCCGAGGACCTCGAGGGCCGGCGCGTCGGGCGAGGTGCGGCGGTAGAACGCGAGGACCAGCTCGGTGAGGGGACCGCGCAGGGCGACGTCGGCGCGGGCGTGCTCGTGGCTCCAGGACAGACCGTCGTCGGCGAGGTCGAGGACCCACTCGGCGGACGGGGCACCGGGCGGGGTGTCGGTGGCGTGCAGGTGCAGCGTGCGGCCGCCGTGGCGCAGCTCGTTGGCGTTGTCCTCCGGGAAGGACTGCGCGAAGCGCACGATCTCCAGCCACTCCTCGATGGTGTCGGCGGCCACCTCCCGCGCCACGTCGTAGTCGGCCCGGGCGGCGATCGCCGCGTCGGCGCGGTGGATCACCGTCTCGTGGGTCATGCGGCGGGCCCAGAACCCGGCGTCCTGCCGCCAGGCCCAGGTCCACACGGGCTGTTCGGGGCCGGCGGCGCGCAGAGTGGCGGCGAGGAGCTCCGCGCCCTCGGCGAGCCAGGCGTCGAGCGCGGCCGGGTCCTCGCTGTCCGGCCCGGCGAAGTGCGGCACCTGCTCCTCGGGGACGTCCTCGCCCGCGCGGGTCCGTACGAGGGTCTCGGCCCAGCGGTGCGCGCCGCCGACGTGCACAGCGAGTTCGCGCAGGCTCCAGTCGGGGCAGGTCGGGACGGTGGTGGTGAGATCGGCGCCGGTCAGGTGCTGTCTCAGCAGTCCGGTCTGGGCCACGATCTCGGAGCAGTAGCGGTCGTGCGTGAGCGGGCTTCGGGGGTCTGTGTGGGTCGCCATGATCCCGACCCTACGGAACGGGCCCCGCGCCCAGCACCACGATTTCCTCGGCGTCGAAGGCGACGCCGACCTCGGCGCCCTGCCCGGGGGCAGAGCGCAGCCCGCAGGCAGCTTCGAGCCGGGGCGCGTCGCAGGGCTGCAACTGGAGCGCGACATGGGTGCCGCGGAAGGTCCGGGCGGCCACGGTGCAGGTCAGCTGGGCGTCGGCGGCGTCGACCAGGCGTACCCCTGTGGGACGTACGAGGATCTTCACCTGCCCCTGGGGAGAGCCGGCGGGCACCGGGACCTTGCCCCACGGGGTGTCGGCGGCGTCGCCGGACACGGAGACGGTCGCCTCGACGACATTGTCGAAGCCGAGGAAGCGGGCGACGAACTCGTCGGCGGGGCGCTGCCACACCTCCAGCGGGGTGCCGGACTGGGCGATGCGGCCGTCGCGCATGACGACGACCCGGTCGGCGAGCGCGAAGGCCTCGCCCTGGTCGTGGGTGACGGCGAGAACGGTGGTGCCCAACTCGCCGAACAGTTCGCGCAGTTCGACGACGAGGCGTTCGCGCAGGGAGCGGTCGAGCTGGCCGAGGGGCTCGTCGAGCATGAGCAGCCGGGGGCGCGGGGCCAGAGATCGGGCGAGGGCGACGCGCTGCTGTTCGCCGCCGGAGAGCGCGGAGACGGCACGGCGCGCGGCGCCCGGCAGTCCGACGAGCTCCAGCAACTCCCCCACGCGCGCGGACTGTTCGGCGCGCGCCGCGCCGTGCATGCGCAGCCCGAACGCGACGTTGGCGCCCACGTCGCGCTGCGGGAACAGCTGGTGGTCCTGGAACATGAGGCCGACGCCCCGCTTGTGCGCGGGCACCCCCCGCTGGTCGCGCCCGCCGAGGACGATCCGGCCGCCGTCCAGCGGCTGGAGTCCGGCGACGGCGCGCAGCAGCGTCGACTTGCCGCTGCCGCTCGGGCCGAGGACGCACACGATCTCGTGCTCGGCGACCTCCAGGTCCACCCGGTCGAGCACGGCGCGCCCGCCGAACCGTACGGTCGCCTCGTCCAGAGCCAGTAGGGCCGTCATCAGAACTCCCCCGTCTGGGCCCGTGCGGGCCGGATGCGTTCGAGCAGCAGGAGGCAGACGGCGCAGACGACCATGAGGACGGTCGACAGGGCCATCGCCTGCCCGTAGTTGAGGTCGCCGGCGCGGCCGAGGAGCCGGGCCACGGCGACCGGCAGCGTCGGGTTGTCGGGCCGCGCGATGAACACGGTGGCGCCGAACTCGCCCAGCGACACGGCGAAGGCGAATCCGGCGGCGATCAGGAGCGCCCGGCGCACCATCGGCAGGTCGACCTCGCGCCAGGCCCGCAGCGGCGAGGCCCCGAGCACGGCGGCGGCCTCGCGCAGCCGCCCGTCGACCGCGCGGAGCACCGGCAGCATGGTGCGCACGACGAAGGGCACGCCGACCAGGGCCTGGGCGAGCGGCACGAGCCACCAGGACTGGCGCAGGTCGAGCGGCGGTTCGTCGAGGGTGATGAGGAAGCCGAAGCCGACGGTCACGGCGGAGACGCCGAGCGGCAGCATCAGCAGGGCGTCGAACCCGCGGACCAGGCGTCCGGCCCGGCGAGTGAGGGCGGCAGCGGCGAGTCCGCCGATCACGAGGGCGACGGCGGTCGCGGCCAGGGCGTAGCGCAGCGAGTTCCACACCGCCTCGATGGGCGGCACGAGGAAGGTGCCGCCGTCGGCGTCGCCGAGCGCGCGGTAGTACGCGAAGCCGAAGCCTCCGGGGGCCTGCAGGGAGCGCTGGACCAGGACGCCGAGCGGCAGCAGGATCAGCACGGCGACGGTGGCGAGGACGAGGGCGAGCAGGGCGCGCTGGCCGGCGCCGCGCGGCGGACGCGCGGTGTGCGCGGCGTCGACGAGCCGCAGGGCGCTCTCCCGGCGCCGCACGGTCCAGGCGTGCACGAGCAGGATGAGCCCGACGGCCGCGAACTGCACGATGGTCAGCACGGCGGCGGTCGACAGGTCGAAGATCTGCGCGGTCTGCCGGTAGATCTCCACCTCCAGCGTGGAGAATCCCGGGCCGCCGAGGATCTGGACGACACCGAACGACGTGAAGGTGAAGAGGAAGACCATCAGGGCCGCGGCGGCGACGGCGGGCCCGAGCGCGGGCAGCGTCACCTTGCGCCAGGCGGCGAGGCGGGAGGCGCCGAGCATCCGCGCGGCCTCCTCTTGGCGCGGGTCGAGCTGCGCCCACAGGCCGCCGACGGTCCGTACGACGACGGCGTAGTTGAAGAAGACGTGCGCGAGCAGGATGGCCCACACGGTGGTGTCGAGCCGGACCCCCCACAGATCGTCGAGGAGTCCGCCGCGGCCGACGACCGCGAGGAAGGCGGTGCCGACGACGACGGTGGGCAGCACGAACGGCACGGTGACGGCGGCCCGCAGCACCTGCTTGCCGGGGAAGTCGAGCCGGGCGAAGACGTAGGCGCCGGGCAGGGCGATCAGCAGGGTCAGCGCGGTGGAGGCGAGCGCCTGCCACACGGTGAACCACAGGACGTGCCGGACGTCCGCCTCCCCGAGCACGTCGAGGATCCGGCCGAGGCGCCAGACCCCGTCGGCGTGCAGACCGCGCTCGACGATCGCGGCGACGGGGTAGGCGAAGAAGAGCCCGAAGAACACGGCGGGCACGGCCATGAGACCGAGCCGCGCCGCGCTCCCCGTACGGAGCCGGCGCGGCCGGTTGGCGGCCTCGGCCTTGTCCGTGACCGCGGTCTTGTCCGTGGCCCCGGTCTTGTCCGTGACCTCGGCCTTGTCCGGGGTCACTTCCTGACGAGCGACGTCCACGTCTTGACCCACTCGTCGCGGTGGTCCGCGATGTTCCGCGGGCTCATGGTGTGCGGCTTGTCGATCTCGACCGCGTACTTGGTGTAGTCGGCGGGCGCGACGGCGTTCTTCGCCACCGGGTCGACGAACATGTTGAGCGGCATGTCCTCCTGGAACTGCTTGGAGATCAGGAAGTCGAGGAAGGCCTTGCCGCCCTTCTCGTTCTTCGCCCCGTCGAGCAGGCCGGCGAACTCGATCTGCCGGAAGCAGGTGCCGGTCGCGACGCCGACGGGCGAGGTCTTGGGCTGCGGGTCGGAGTAGATCGCCTCGGCGGGCGGGGAGGACGCGTAGGAGACGACGAGCGGGCGGTCGCCGCCGGCCTTCTTGCCGCCGGCGCTGCCGGAGAACTCCTCGTTGTACGCCTGGTCCCAGCCGCTGACGACCTTCACGCCGTTGGCGTTCAGCTTCTTCCAGTAGGACTGCCAGCCGTCGTCGCCGTACTGGGCAGCGCTGCCGAGCAGGAAGCCGAGGCCCGGCGAGGACGTCGCGGCGTCCTCGGTGACCAGCAGGTTCTTGTACGCGGGCTTGGCCAGGTCGGCGAAGGAGGCCGGCGGCGTCAGCTTGTGGTCGGCGAAGTACTTCTTGTCGTAGTTGACGCAGATGTCGCCGGTGTCGACGGGCGTGACGCGGTTCTTGCCCTTGTCGAGGCGGTACTGGTCCGGGACCTGGTCGATGCCCTTGGCCTCGTAGGAGGTGAACAGGCCGTTGTCGAGGGCGCGGGACAGCAGGGTGTTGTCGACGCCGAAGAACACGTCGCCGACGGGGTTGCCCTTGGACAGGATCGCCTTGTTGACGGCCTGGCCGGCGTCGCCGTCCTCGACGACCTTCACCTTGTAGCCGGACTTCTTCTCGAAGTCCTTGAGCACGTTCTTGGAGACGGCCCACGAGTCGTGGCTGACCAGGGTGACCGTCTTGGACTCGGCGGCGTCCCCGCCGCCCGAGGACGACGAGCCGCACGCGGACAGCGTGACGAGCCCGAGACCCACGGCCGCGGCCAGGTACGCCTTCTTGTTCTTGCTCACTGGTTTTCCTCCTGGGGGTGACCAGGAAGAGACGCGGCCCTGCCCGGGGCCACGCGGGGCTCCGGGCAGGGCGCAACAGCTTGAGTGGTGACCGAACTTCCTACCCAGAATGACCTGGGCAAGGTTCAGAGGGTCTGCGGCTCTGCCGCACTCTCAGCGCTGTGGCGCTCCCCTGTCGGAATATGAAGATGTGGTACTGGGGGCAAGGCTACCGCTCGGTGGCGGCAAGCTGTCCACACGCCCCGTCGATCTCCTGGCCACGGGTGTCCCGGATGGTGACAGGGACGCCGTGCGCGGCGATGGCCTCGACGAACGCCTTCTCGTCCTCGGGACGCGACGCGGTCCACTTGGAGCCCGGGGTCGGGTTCAGCGGGATGAGGTTGACGTGCACGGGCTTGCCGCGGAGCAGGCGCCCCAGCCGGTCACCGCGCCAGGCCTGGTCGTTGATGTCCCGGATGAGCGCGTACTCGATGGACAGCCGGCGCCCGGACTTGGCCGCGTACTCCCACCCGGCGTCGAGGACCTCGCGCACCTTCCACCGCGTGTTGACGGGCACGAGGGTGTCGCGCAGCTCGTCGTCAGGGGCGTGCAGCGAGATGGCCAGCCGGCACTTGAAGCCTTCATCGGCGAACCGGTGAATGGCCGGGACCAGGCCGACCGTCGACACGGTGATCCCGCGCTGGCTGAGCCCGAGCCCGTCCGGCTCGGGGTCGGTGAGGGCGCGGATGGCGCCGACGACCCGCTTGTAGTTGGCGAGCGGCTCGCCCATCCCCATGAACACGATGTTGGACAGCCGCGCCGGTCCGCCGGGGATCTCCCCGTCCCGCAGGGCCCGCATCCCGTCGACGATCTGGTGCACGATCTCACCGGTCGACAGGTTCCGGTCCAGCCCGGCCTGCCCGGTCGCGCAGAACGGGCAGTTCATCCCGCACCCGGCCTGCGACGAGATGCACATCGTCACCCGGTCCGGGTACCGCATGAGCACGGACTCGACGAGCGTCCCGTCGAACAGCCGCCACAGGGTCTTGCGGGTGGTGTCCTGGTCGGTCGACAGATGCCGCACGACGGTCATCAGCTCGGGCAGCAGCGCCTCCCGCAGCTTCTCGCGCGACCCGGCGGGAATGTCGGTCCACTCCGCGGGGTCGTGCGCGTACCGCGCGAAGTAGTGCGTCGACAGCTGCTTGGCGCGGAACGGCTTCTCACCGATCGCGGCGACGGCTTCCTTCCGCTCGGCGGGCGAGAGGTCGGCAAGGTGCCGCGGCGGCTTCTTGGCTCCGCGGGGGGCGACGAATGTGAGTTCTCCGGGCTTAGGCATGGCTGTACCAGTGTCGCAGACAAACGAGGACGGGCCCGCCGCCCTGTGGACAACGGACCCGCACCGGGAGAAACGCAGGTCAGCCGGACCCGACGAACAGCACCAGCAGCAGCCACACCACCGGCGCCGTCGGCAGCAGGGAGTCCAGGCGGTCCATGATGCCCCCGTGCCCGGGGAGCAGGGTGCCCATGTCCTTGATGCCGAGGTCGCGCTTGATCATGGACTCGCCGAGGTCGCCGAGCGTCGCGGACGCGGCGACGCAGACGCCGAGGACCAGGCCCTGCCACCACGTGCCGTCGTCCACCAGGAACTGCATGCACAGCACGCCCGCCACCATCGCGAACAGCACCGCGCCGAACAGGCCCTCGCGGGTCTTGCCGGGGCTGATGCGCGGGGCGAGCTTGTGCTTGCCGAAGCGCCAGCCGATCGCGTACGCGCCGGTGTCGCTGACGACGGTGAGGATCAGGAACGTGAGGACGCGCCAGGCGCCGTCGTCCGCGGTGAGCATCATCGCCACGAACGTCGCGAGGAACGGCACGTAGAACGCGGCGAAGACGCCCGCGGTGACGTCCTTGAGGTAGCCCTCGGGCGGCTCGGTCATCCGCCAGACCAGGACGGCGAGCGCGGTCAGCGCCATCGCCACCCAGGCACCCTCGGCCCCGCGCACGTACCCGGCGACGACCATGGCCGCGCCGCCCACGGCGAGCGGCACCAGCGGCGCCTTGATGCTCTTGCGCTCCTGGAGGCGGGAGGTGAGCTCCCACAGGCCGACGACGACGGCGACCGCTATCACGCCGACGAACACGGCCTTGACGACGAACAGCGACGCGATGATCACCGCGCCGAGCCCGACGCCGACCCCTATGGCCGATCCGAGGTCACGGCCCGCGCTCTTCTTCGGCTTCGGGGCCGGCGAGGGCTCCGGAGCGTCGGGGGCGGGCTGCGGGGTTGCGCCGGTCATGGGCTCCTGCGGCGTCTCGTCGCGGAACAGAGGGCCGCTCGGGCGAGCGGCCCCCCGGTCGTCCTGGCCACCGCCCTCTGGGAAAGCACCAGAGGGCACGTCAGGCATATCGGGCACGATGGGCATGGGCCGAGTCTCGCCAACCGCGTGCGGTTCGTACGCGGGACCCGCCGGAGCGTGCCCCGGCTCGTACGAGGGGTCGTACGAGGGGTCGTACGAGGGAACCGCGCCGTACGCGGCCCCCTGGTCGTACCCCTGGCCCTGCCCGTGGCCGGGCGCCTGGCCGAAGCCGGGCTCCTGGCCGTACGAGGCGGAGGCACCCTCGCCGTAAGGGGAGCCCCGGTGTACGGGCCCGGTCGGCGCACCCCAGGAAGAGTCGTTCACGGATTCCTCGAACCTCGATGTTCCGCGCTCGCTCAGACTTCGAGCAGCTCGGCTTCCTTGTGCTTGAGCAGCTCGTCGACCTGGGCCACGTACTTGGCGGTGGTGTCGTCGAGCTCCTTCTCCGCGCGACGGCCCTCGTCCTCGCCGACCTCGCCGTCCTTGACGGCCTTGTCGATGGCGTCCTTGGCCTTGCGGCGCACGGAGCGGATGGAGACCTTGCTGTCCTCCGCCTTGGTCTTGGCGACCTTGATGTAGTCGCGGCGGCGCTCCTCGGTCAGCTCCGGGAACGTCACACGGATGATGCTGCCGTCGTTGCTCGGGTTGACGCCGAGGTCCGAGTCGCGGATCGCCTGCTCGATGTTGCGCAGGGCGCTCTTGTCGAACGGGGTCACCACGGCCATCCGCGGCTCCGGCACCGAGAACGAGGCCAGCTGGTTGATCGGCGTCAGCGCGCCGTAGTAGTCGGCCACGATCTTGTTGAACATCGCCGGGTGCGCACGGCCGGTGCGGATCGCGGCGAAGTCCTCCTTGGCGACCACGACGGCCTTCTCCATCTTCTCCTCGGCCTCGAGGAGGGTCTCTTCGATCACCACTTGCTCCTGCGTGTCTTGAGTGAGGCCCGGCGTGCACGGGGCGGCCGGCTGCGTCGTGTGTCTTCGGTCCTGCGATCCTGCGGTCGTCGCACCAGACGGTGTCCGACCGGCAGGCCATTGTCCATCCCTCGCGGGACGCACGGGGGACGGGGTCAGGCGCGCGTGCCCTGCTCGCCCACGAGCGTCCCGATCTTCTCACCCTTGACGGCGCGGGCGATATTGCCCGTGGCGAGGAGCTCGAAGACGAGGATCGGGAGCTTGTTGTCCCGGCACAGGGTGATCGCGGTCATGTCGGCGACCTTGAGGTCCCGGGTGATGACCTCGCCGTAGCTGAGCGCGTCGAACTTCACGGCCGTGGGGTTGGTCTTCGGGTCGGAGTCGTAGACCCCGTCCACGCCGTTCTTGCCCATGAGCAGCGCCTCGGCGTCGATCTCCAAGGCGCGCTGCGCGGCGGTGGTGTCGGTGGAGAAGTACGGCATGCCCATGCCCGCGCCGAAGATGACGACACGGCCCTTCTCCAGGTGGCGCACGGCGCGCAGCGGGATGTACGGCTCGGCGACCTGGCCCATGGTGATGGCGGTCTGGACCCGGCTGTCGATGCCTTCCTTCTCCAGGAAGTCCTGGAGGGCGAGGCAGTTCATGACGGTGCCGAGCATGCCCATGTAGTCGGAGCGCGCCCGGTCCATGCCGCGCTGCTGGAGCTCGGCGCCGCGGAAGAAGTTGCCGCCGCCGATGACGACGGCGATCTGTGCCCCGTCGCGGACGACGGCCGCGATCTCACGGGCGATGGCGTGCACCACGTCGGGGTCGACTCCCAGACCCCCGCCCCCGGCGAACGCCTCGCCGGAAAGCTTCAGCAGAAAGCGCCCCGCGCCTTTGCCGTCGTCGCTGTTGTCCTTGTCGGCCTGGGTGGTGGTCATGGAATCTCGCCTCTTCTGCTTGGCACACATACGAAGGAGGCCACTGCCGATGGGGTGGTTCGCATCCCATGCGCGGCAATGGCCTCCTCGTCACATCTGCGGTCGTCCGGCGCGTGCCCGGACGACTGCTGTCGACCCTAGCGGGGTCTCCCGTCGGGCGGGGTCCGGACTCAGATGCCGACCTTGATGCGCGCGAAGCGCTTCAGGGTGACACCGGCCTCCTGGAGGACCTTCTCGACGGACTTCTTGTTGTCGAGGGCGTACGGCTGACCGAGCAGCGTGGCGTCCTTGAAGAAGCCGTTGAGGCGACCCTCGACGATCTTCGGCAGGGCGGCCTCGGGCTTGCCCTCGGCGCGGGTGGTCTCCTCGGCGACGCGACGCTCGGTCTCGACGACCTCGGCCGGGACGTCCTCGCGGGAGAGGTACTTCGGCGCGAAGGCGGCGATGTGCTGGGCGACGCCCTTGGCGATCTCCGCGTTCTCCTTGTCGAGCTCGACGAGGACACCGATCTGCGGGGGCAGGTCGGGCATCGTGCGGTGCATGTACGCGGAGACGTAACCGCCGGTGAACTGCGCGAAGCGGTCCAGGACGATCTTCTCGCCGAGGTTGGCGTTCGCCTCGTCGACGAAGGCCTGCACGGTCTTGCCGGGCTCGATCTCGGAGGCGAGCAGCGCCTCGATGTCGGCCGGGGAGGTCTTCGCGACGTGCTCGGCGAGCTGGTTGGCGACCGACTGGAACTTCTCGCCCTTGGCGACGAAGTCCGTCTCGCACTTCAGCTCGACGATGACACCCGAGGTGTTGTCGTCGGCGATGAGGGAGACCACGGCGCCGTTCTCGGCGGAGCGGCCCTCGCGCTTGGCGACGCCCTTCTGGCCCTTGATGCGCAGGGCCTCGACGGCCTTGTCGACGTTGCCCTCGGCCTCGTCCAGCGCCTTCTTGCAGTCCATCATGCCGGCGCCCGTGAGCTCACGGAGCTTCTTGACGTCAGCGGCGGTGTAGTTCGCCATGATCCTGGTTTTCTCTCTACGAAGTCTGAGAAGTGTGCGTCGGAGGTGCGGGCCGGTGTCGCGCCGGCCAGGTGCGCCTCCAGAGTCACGGGTGAACGGCGGGGGCCGCGCAGGCCCCCGCCGTCACCTCATGAAACCGGTACCCGTACGGGTCAGGCCTGCTCGGCGTCCGCGGCCGGAGCCTCGGCGGCGGGGGCCTCGGCGGCAGCAGCCTCGGCGGCCGGGGCCTCCTCAGCCTTCTCGTCGGCCTTCTTCTCGCCCTCGAGCAGGTCGCGCTCCCACTCGGCCAGCGGCTCGCCCTGGGCCTTCTCGCCCGGCTTCGAGTCACCGGCGGCAACGCCGGAGCGGGCGATGAGGCCCTCGGCGACGGCGTCGGCGATCACGCGGGTGAGCAGGGTGACGGAGCGGATCGCGTCGTCGTTGCCCGGGATCTTGTAGTCGACCTCGTCGGGGTCACAGTTCGTGTCGAGGATCGCGACGACCGGGATGTTGAGCTTCCGGGCCTCGCCGACAGCGATGTGCTCCTTCTTGGTGTCCACGATCCAGACGGCGCTGGGAACCTTGGACATCTCGCGGATACCGCCGAGGGTCTTCTCCAGCTTGGCCTTCTCGCGCGAGAGCACGAGAAGCTCCTTCTTGGTGAGACCGGACGCGGCGACGTCCTCGAAGTCGATCTGCTCGAGCTCCTTCAGGCGCTGCAGACGCTTGTAGACGGTCGAGAAGTTGGTGAGCATGCCGCCCAGCCAGCGCTGGTTCACGTAGGGCATGCCGACGCGGGTCGCCTGCTCGGCGATCGCCTCCTGCGCCTGCTTCTTCGTACCGACGAACATGACCGTGCCGCCGTGGGCGACGGTCTCCTTGACGAACTCGTAGGCGCGGTCGATGTACGACAGCGACTGGAGCAGGTCGATGATGTAGATGCCGTTGCGCTCCGTGAAGATGAAGCGCTACATCTTCGGGTACCAACGACGGGTCTGGTGACCGAAGTGGACGCCGCTCTCCAGCAGCTCCCGCATCGTGACGACGGCCATGGCCGTACTCCTCTGGTGTTCTCGGTTGTTTCCTGACGCCCCACCGCATGCCTGCCGCGTACGCTCTGTCGCTCGTACGGGACCGATAGGCCGCTGACACCGAAGGTGTCGGGGCGTGCGAAGTCGATCCGGTGGCCCGGATCGCCACAAGAAGTGTACGGGACCCGCGGAGCAGCGGGTGACGCCGCTGTCCACAACCGGCCGGTAGTCCACGATTCGCCGCCATGATCCGCGCGGATCGGCCCGGAGGCGGATCGTCTGAGCCATGCGAACACTACTCAGCGTGATGATCCTGCCGGTCCTGCTGCTGCTCGTGCCCGCCTCGGCACGGGCGGACCCGGCCGGCCCGTCCCCCACCTCGAACATCTGGCCGGTGGGCGAACGTCCGGCGATCGTGCGCGACTGGTCCCCGCCGGCCTCGCCCTACGGCCCCGGCCACCGCGGCGTCGATCTCGCCGCACCCATCGGCGCACCGGTCCGCACGGTCGCGGCGGGCCGCGTCTCCTTCGCCGGCCAGGTGGCGGGGCGCGGCGTCGTCACCGTGGAACTCGACGGCTCCGGCGCCCCGCCGCTGCGCACGTCGTACGAGCCGGTGGCGGCGTCGGTGCGCAAGGGGGACCCGGTCGCGGCAGGCGCCACCCTGGGCACGCTGGAACTCCCGACGGGCCACTGCCCGCCCGCCACCCCGTCCTGCCTGCACTGGGGCCTGCGCCGCGCCACGGCCTACCTGAACCCGCTGACCCTGCTGACCCCGACGGCCCGCCACCCGGCCCCACCCCGCCTGCTCCCCCTCTGGGGCCCACTCCCCCTCGCCTTCGGCCAGCGCTTCAGCCCGGGGTACGCCTTCTGGTCTCCGTAGCCCTGGGCTGCCTGGGAGCGTCGGGCGGCCTGCCTTCCGGGCGGCTCAGCAGCATGGAGCGATCTGTCGCCCAGGCCGTCACCAGCCTCGGCGGTCTGCCTTCCCGGTGGCCCAGCAGCGTCGGGCGACCTGCCACCTGGGTGGCTCAGCAGCGTCCGGTGGTCCGCCGCCTGCGGCCTCTCAGCCGGAGACGCCCCGGAGCACCATGGCGACCGCCGCGTCGACGATCACCCCGGGCTCCTCCGCCGCCCCGAGCTCGATCCGCCGCACAGCCGCGTCGACGACCCCCTGTACAAGCATCGCGGCCAGCCGCGGCTCCGCGTGCCCCATCTCCCCGAGCGCCTCGACGATCATCGCGACGAGCCCGCCGTGCGCGGCCCGGATCTTCTCCCGCGCCCCGGCGTCCAGCTCACTGGCCGAGATCGCGACGACGGCCCGGTGCCGCCGGTCCCCGACCAGCGCCAACTGCTCCCGCACATACGCCTCGACCTTGCCCCGAGGCGTCGCGGCCCGCGCCATCCCGGCCTCGACCTCGGCGGCCCACACCGGGAAGTCGACCTCGCACAGCTCCTCGACGACGGCCGCCCGGGACTTGAAGTACTCGTACACGGACGAGCGCGCGAGCCCCGTCCGCTCGGCGAGCGCGGGAAACGTCAGCGCCTCCGTCCCGCCCTCGGACAGCAGGGAACGCGCCGCGTCCAGAAGGGCGCCGCGCTGCATCGACCGGTGCTCGGCCACAGAGGCCGCTCGAATCCTTGGCACGCCTCCACTTTACGAGCGCGGCTCCCGGGACGGGAGTGCCACCGGACACCCCTCGCCACTCCGGACCGGCCGGCGAGGGCCGCGGGCAGGGACGATTCCGCACGCCGCAGGGCCGTCGAGCGGGTCAGCGCCCGAACCCGGCCAGCTTCGCCCGCAGCTGCAGCACCGACTTCGTGTGGATCTGACTGACCCGGCTCTCGGTCACCCCGAGCACGTTGCCGATCTCCGCGAGGGTCAGGCCCTCGTAGTAGTACAGCGTGACCACGGTTTTCTCCCGCTCCGGCAGCGTGTTGATCGCCCGCGCGAGGAACCTGCGCAGCTCCCGGTCCTCGGCGACCTCCACCGGATTGTCGGCGGCCTGGTCCTCCAGGGTGTCCATGAGGCTGAGCCGGTCGCCGCTCTCGCCCCCGACGTGCAGCAGCTCCTCGAGGGCCACCACGTTGGCCAGCGACAACTGGCTGAAAACAGCGTGCAGTTCCTCGAGCGCAACCCCCATCTCGGCGGCCACCTCACTCTCCGAGGGCGTGCGGCGCAGCTTGGCCTCCAGCGTGGCGTAGGCACGCTCCACGTTGCGCGCCTTCTGCCGCACCGACCGGGGGATCCAGTCCAGTGCCCGCAGCTCGTCGATCATCGCGCCGCGGATCCGGGTGATCGCGTACGTCTCGAACTTGATCTCGCGCTCGATGTCGAACTTCTCGATCGCGTCGATCAGCCCGAAGACCCCGGAGGAGACGAAGTCGGCCTGCTCCACGTTGGGCGGCAGGCCCACACTGACCCGGCCGGCGACGTACTTCACCAGCGGCGAGTAGTGCAGGATCAGCTGCTCGCGCAGCCGCTCGTCGCCGGTCGACTTGTACGACCTCCACAGCTCCTCCAGGGAGGTGGGAGCCGGAGGCCGCACGCTGGAGCCGCGGGCGGCGGGGGGTACCGCCGCCCGGTCGGACCCTGAGGTGTGCTGTGGCATGCGCCGCCTTGTGCCGTTGATCGTTTCGCTGTGGAGAGGCCTGGGTGCCCGTCTCGTACTGACTGATCACGAGCCGTCCACCTGGTTACGGATTGAGGTGGCGAACCCGAATCCTGGTGAGCGTAGCGTGACTGGAGCGTCGCAGTGCGCGAGGGCCGGGTGATCACACCCGCGCAGATACGTTCCGTTACCCGGCCCCGACGACCTCCCACGTCTCTCTCCGTAACCGCTCCGAAACACCAACTGCCGGAACTGGCAAGGTCATCGGGGTGTCATCCGGACGGCGCAACACGCAGCGTCAGGGAACTCCCCCTTCCGGAAAGACCGGCTCGACGCTCTGGCGTGTCAACTGCCAGCCGTCGCCGTGTCGTTCGACGAACCCCAACGAGCGCAGTTCGTACAACCTCCCGATCGTGTCGTCCTCACTCGTCCCCGCGCCCCGGGCGATCTGCGCCACCGTGCCGGCCCCGCGCCCGGGGAGCGCGGCGAGCACCCGGGCCGCGTGCGGTGGCAGCAGATCCCGGGCGAGCACCGGTCCGCGGCGCTCCGGCGCGAGCTCGCCCATCTCCCCCACCAGCTCGACCACTTCGGCGGCATCGGTCACCAGTACGCCTTCCTTGCGCAGCAGTTCGTGCACGCCCGCCGAGACGGTGCTCGTCGCCGGCCCGGGCACGCCCATCGCGTGCCGCCCGAGCCGCTGCGCCCAGCGGGCCGTGCCGAGCGCCCCGCTGCGATAGGCGGCCTCGACGACGACCGTGCCCCTGGTCAGCGCCGCGATCACCCGGTTGCGCAGGATGAAGCGGCTGGGGGTCGGATGCTCCCCGGGCGGCAACTCGGCCACCACCAGTCCCTGTTCCGCGATCCGGTCGATCAACTGGGTGTGGCCGCGCGGATAGATCCGGTCGATCCCGCAGGCCAGCACGGCGATCGTGGCTCCGGTCGCGCCCAGGGCCCCGCGATGGGCCGCCGCGTCCACCCCGTACGCGCCACCCGACACGACGACCCAGCCGCGCTCGGCGAGCCCGGCGCCCAGGCTCGCCCCCATGCGGACGCCGTAGTCCGTGCAGGCCCGCGAGCCGACCACCGCCACGGAGCGCAGCGCCCACATCCGCAGGCTGGGCCCGCCCCGCACCCAGAGCCCCAGGGGCCGCGCGTCCCCGAGGTCGTCGAGCTGCCCGGGCCACTCCACGTCCCCCGGGCACACGAACCGCGCACCGCGCTCGGCCGCGCGGGCCAGATCCCGTTCCGGGGGCGGCGCGTCCCGGGCCCGGGCGAGCAGGCCGGCCCAGCGCTCGGCCCGCACCCCGGGCAGCGGCTCGGCCTCCTCGTCGGCGGCGGCCGCGTCGATCCGCCGCACCGTCTCGACGGCTCCGAACTCGCGCAGCCAGCGGGCGGCGGCCTCCCAGCCCGGTTCGACGATCCGGGTCAGCCGGGCCCGGGCGAGCCGCACCGCGTCGGGCGCGCCCGCGCCGGCGGTGCCGGTACCGGTGGTGCCGGTCACCGCTCGGCCCCGATCGTCATCGGCACCCCGCGCGAGATCCCGGTCCGCAGTTGGAGCGCGAGCGCCACGTCCTCGGCGAAGGGCCGGTCCCGTCCGGCCAGGTCGGCGACGGTCCAGGCCACGCGCAGCACCCGGTCGAGGCCGCGCGCGGTGAGGA
The DNA here is from genome assembly GCF_042749255.1 of Streptomyces sp. NPDC059524. NCBI lineage: Bacteria > Bacillati > Actinomycetota > Actinomycetes > Kitasatosporales > Streptomycetaceae > Streptomyces > Streptomyces sp. NPDC059524. The sequence goes on from NZ_JBHYTK010000021.1 coordinate 43,922, forward strand.
AGCCGCGCTCCAGGTCCAGCTCGGCCTCGTCCAGGGCTCCGGGTGCGGCGGGCCACCGGGTGCGCAGGGCGTGCCCGGGCACCTCGCTGTTGGTCCGCCAGGGCGTCTCCGCGAGCCGTGCCGCCGCCCGCTCCCTGGCCTGCCTGACCCGGTCGGCGACGGTCCGGGTGCTCTCGCCGCGGGGGCCGTACCCCGCGAGCTCGTTCCGCGTGACGGCGTCCACCTCGACGCGCAGGTCGACGCGGTCGAGCAGGGGGCCGGAGAGCCGGGCCTGGTAGCGCCGTACGGTCGCCGGCGGGCAGTCGCACTCACCCCCGAGCGCCCGGTACTGCCCGCAGGGGCACGGGTTCGCGGCCAGTGCCATGAGGAACCGCGCGGGCAGCCGCACCACCCCGGCGCTGCGGGCGATGACCACGTGCCCCGCCTCCAGGGGCTGGCGCAGCGCGTCGAGCGCCTTGCCGCTGAATTCGGGCGCCTCGTCGAGGAAGAGCACGCCCCGGTGCGACAGCGACACCGCTCCGGGCCGTGCGACGCCGGGGCCGCCACCGACCAGGGACTGCATGGTCGCGGAGTGGTGGGGCGCGCAGTACGGCGCGGTGTCGATCATGGACTTGCCCGGTGGCAGCATGCCGGCGACCGAGTGGATGGCCGTGACCTCGAGCGCCTCGCCGCGGGTGAGCGGTGGCAGCAGGGCGGGCAGTCGCTCGGCGAGCATCGTCTTGCCCGCGCCGGGCGGGCCCGACAGCATGACGTGGTGTCCGCCCGCGGCGGCGACCTCCATGGCGGTGCGCGCCGACAGCTGGCCGACGACGTCGGCGAGGTCGAGCCCGTGCCCGTCGAGCGTCAGGCCGCCGATGTCGGCGCCGCTCCCGGGCATGCTGAGTCCGGCCAGCATCGGATCCGGGCGGCCGGAGGGCTCCGGCTCCTCCTCCGGGACGGGCTCGTCGGTGAGCACCGCGATGAGCTGGCGCAGGCTGCGCACCCCGAGGACGGAGATCCCGGGCACCAGGGACGCCTCGCCGGCCGTGCACTCGGGCACGACGACCTGCTCGTACCCGGCGTCGGCCGCGGCCAGCACGGCGGGAAGCACCCCGCGAACCGGCCGGACCCGCCCGTCCAGCCCCAGCTCCCCGATCATGACGATGTCGGCGAGCACCCGCGGATCGATACGCTCGGCGGCGCCGAGCACCGCACAGGCGACAGCGAGATCGAATCCCGACCCGGCCTTGGGCACGGAGGCCGGGCTGAGCCCCACCGTGAGCTTCTTCTGCGGCCAGTCGGCCCCCGAGTTCACTACGGCCGCCCTGACCCGGTCGCGGCTCTCGACCAGGCTCTTGTCCGGCAGGCCGACGAGCGTGAATGCGGCGACGCCGGGCTCCAGGTCGGCCTGCACCTCGACGACGACGCCTTCGACGCCCACCAGGGCCACGGAGCACGTCCGCGCGAATCCCATCAGGACACCCCCCGCACGTGCTCGAGGCGGGGTGCGCCGCGCTCGGGCAGCAGGACGCCGATCACGTCGATGCGGACGCCGCCCGGTGGCGCTCCCCCGTGCTCGTGGATCCAGCGCTCGGCCAGGGAGCGCAGTCGTCGCGCTTTGATCTGCGTGATCGCGGCCATCGGATGCTCGAAGGCCGACGCGCCCGCCCCTCTGCGCGTCTTGACCTCGCAGACGACGATCGCGTCCCCGTCCCGCGCCACGATGTCGATCTCACCGGTGCGGCCCGCGCGCCAGTTCCGCGCGAGCACCGTCATTCCCGCTTCGGCCAGCCGCCTCGCGGCCAGGTCCTCTCCGTACTTCCCCATCGCGCCCCGTGCGTTCACGTCGGCACCACCTCCGATGTCCACGCTGCGGCACGGGACGGAAGGAAGTGGATCTTGGTGAACTACCAGCGGGTTGTGGAAAACTCCGTCACCCGCCAGAGGGACGGCCGGGAGAAATCAGTGCGGCAGAGTGCGGGCTCAGCTGCCCGGAAGCTCCAGGTCGCTCTTGTTGAGCTCCTCGATGTTCACGTCCTTGAACGTGAGGACCCGGACCTGCTTCACGAAACGAGCGGGGCGATACATGTCCCAGACCCAGGCATCCGCCATCGACACCTCGAAGAACACCTCGCCCTGGACCGAGTGCACCTGCATCTCGTAGTCGTTGGTGAGGTAGAAGCGACGCTCGGTCTCGATCACGTATTTGAACAGCCCGACGACGTCGCGGTACTCCCGGTAGAGCTTCAGCTCCATCTCGGTCTCGTACTTCTCGAGGTCCTCGGCGCTCATGGCATGTTCCCCTTCTGCCGTGCGTCCCCCTATTGTGCGTCAGCCACCGGTTCCTCTAGACGATTTCCGTGTCGAGAACCAGCGGCCGGCTCGGGGGACCCTCGACGAGCAGCCGCTTCAGCAGCTCGGCGAGCCTGGTCGGGTACACCGTCTCATGGGCCTCGGCCAGTTCCTCGCACGACCACCATCGCGCTCCCGCGACGCTGCGCCGTTCCAGGTCGGTCAGGCCCTCTCCGTTGATCTCGACGGCCCGGGCCGTCGAGGTCGTGCGGGCCAGGAAGTACCACTCGTCCTGGTCCCAGCGGCGCCCGTCGAACGGGAAGGAGCAGACCCGCTGCCACAGGACCGGGCCGAGCCGCGCATCCGTGATACCCGTCTCCTCCGCCAGTTCCCTCAGGGCGGCCTCCGCACGCGTCTCGTCGCCCTCCAGTCCGCCGCCCGGCGTGAACCACCAGTCGTCCGCCGTGTCCCCGGGCTCGTGCCCGTGCAGCAGCAGGATGCGGTCGTCCTGGTCGAGCAGGACGACGCGGGCCACCTCGCGCAGCCCGTCGCCGGGCTCAGACACGGGCCGGCTCCGGCGCACGGCGGGTCCGGGAGCGCCGTGCCCGGTTCGCGATCGGACCGTAGGCCGCGCCCGCGAGCACCAGGACGGCGCCGGCCACGACAGCGCCCACCATGAGGCGGAGCGGTCCGGGCTGCGAGATTCCGCCGGGCATCGCCTCGAAGCCGGTGGGCTTGGCCAGCATGCCGTTCATGGGCCAGGCCACGGCGTCCACCCGGGCCTCCACGGCGCCGCGCTCCACCGAGCCGCCGTTGGCGTCGCCGAGGTGGACGCTGGAGTCCAGGGAGCCGCTGCGCTCGTCACCGAGGAGGAAGAGCCGGCCCTGCGGGACCGTGGTCGACTTGATCCCGGCGAGCGAGGCGGACTTACCGGCCTGCAGATACGGTTCTTCGACCTGCTCGCCGTTGACGGTGAGCTTGCCGTCCGTACAGCAGGCGATCTTGTCGCCGCCGACGCCGACCACGCGCTTGACCATCGGCATGTCGCCCCAGCTGGCCTCGCGGAAGACGACGACGTCGCCGCGCTTGACCTCGCCGCCGTCGATGCGCTGCGCGAGCACCCGGTCGCCCGCGCCGATCGTCGGCGTCATCGAGTCGGTGGGCACCGTGTACGGCTGGTACACCACGGCACCCCATACGAACCCGCCGAGGAACAGCACACAGCCGAGGGCCACGGCTATGCCCGACAGCACACTGCCGGCCTTGCCGTGGCCCTCGGCCGTACGACCCGTCCTGCTCATCCCAGTTGCTCCCCAGCGTCGGAGACATCGACCGCGCGGTCCGGCCCGAGTGGCTCGGACCGCGCAAGATCGGCGATCTGGGACGGCACCCTACCGGGCGCTCGTGACCTCAGAAACCCTGGTGTTCCCCTCAGTAACGCTCCGGTTCGTGCGGCGGCGGCGCCACAGCACGAGCGGTACGGCTCCGGCGAGGCCCACGGCGCCCGGGGCGACGTTCGCCGCGGCGTTGATCCCCGACTGGTCGAAGGTGTCCGGGACCGGCAGCGTGGACCAGTGCGTGGGCGGCCAGGCCACCACGATCGCGCGGCCCACGACGTTGTCCACGGGGACGAAGCCCTGGTTCTTGTCGTTCTGGTGGTAGCGGGAGTCCAGCGAGTCCTGGCGGTGGTCGCCCATGACCCAGACTTTGCCTTCGGGAACCTTCACCTTGAAGGTGCCGCCGACGCCGTCCGCGCTGCACGGGGTGTTGCCCGGGAAGACGTAAGGCTCGTTCAGCGCCTTGCCGTTGACCTTCAGCGGGCCGGTGCCCTTGCACTCGACGGTGTCGCCGCTGACGCCGACGACGCGCTTGATGAGGTCCTTCTCGTCGGCGGAGGGCATCAGGCCGACCCAGCTCAGGACCTTCTGCGCGGCGTTCGGCGGCTTGGTGGGCTCGCCCTCCAGCCACTGGTCCGGGTCGTTGAACACGATGACCTCGCCGCGCTCCGGCTTCGAGCCGAACCACGGGGTCAGCTTGTCGACGAGCACGCGGTCGCCGATCTGCAGCGTGTTCTGCATCGATCCCGACGGGATCGAGAACGCCTGCACCAGGAAGGTCTTGATCAGCAGGGCCAGGACCAGGGCGATCAAGATGAGCAGCGGCAGCTCCTTCCAGAAGGAGCGCGGCGTCTTGGCCTTCTTCGGCGTCCTCGGCACGTCGCCGGGCCGCTCTCCGGCGGCGCCGGAACCGCCCGCCGCTGCACCGTCATCGCTCCCGGGCGTGTGGTCAGTCACGCCGGGACCTGTCGCGTCGTCGGATCGCTCGGGCTGTTCCTCGGGCCCATGCCCTGACCGTGCGCCGACCGCCAAGTCCCCCACATCCACTCCTCACTCCGTGCCGCTGCCTGATCCCTACGCGATGCAGGCCCACCACTCCCATAACGAGCGGGAGTTCCGCAGGGGTCGGGAGAGGGATCAATCCGTCCGAATCCAATGAGTCGGGTCTCGATTCGGCGCTGTCCGCGGTGGCCACCCTATGCGACGCGCCGGGGGCCGCGGTCGATCCGGTGCCGTGCGCGTCGGCGACCGCCGCGAAGGTCTCCGGCTCCTCCAGCGTGGCCCAGTTCCCGACCGGCCAGCCGATGAACCGGGCCCGCCCCACTACGGATTCCTCGGACACGGTGCCGTGGAACGCCTCGGTGAGGTGGTAGCGGGAGTCCGCCGAGTTCGCCCGGTGGTCGCCCATCACGAAGAGCCGGCCCTCGGGAACCTTCACCGAAAAGTCGAACTTCGAGGGGGCGTTGCCGGGGTGGATGTACGAACGTTCGTCGAGGGGCGTCCCGTTGACGGTGACGCGGCCCTGGGCGTCGCAGCATTTCACCGTGTCGCCGCCGACCGCCACGACCCGCTTGATCAGGTCCCGCTCGTCGGCGGAGGGCAGCAGTCCGATCCAGGTGAGACCCGTCTTGATCTGCTTGATCCCGACGGGGTCGTCCTTCTTCTGTCCCGTCTCCTGCTCCAGCCACTTGCCGGGGTCCTTGAAGACGACGACGTCGCCGCGCTGCACCTTCGCGCCGAACCAGGGGGTCAGTTTGTCGACCAGGACCCGGTCGCCGATCTTGATCGTCTGCTCCATGGAGCCCGACGGGATCACGAAGGCCTGCACCAGGAACGTCTTCAGGACGAGCGCGATGACCAGCGCCACGCCTATCAGGAGGGGTATCTCCTTGATCGCGGAACGCCGGCGGCGCCGCTTCACCTTGCGGGCCAGTTTGCGGCGCTCGGCCCGGCCGCGCGGAGGGGCCGCCGCGGTGCGCCTGCTCCCGGTGGGCAGTCGCTCCTCGGTCTCGTCACCGGCGCGCGTCCTGCCCCGCTTACCCATGGGCGCCGCCCGCCGCGGGTACGCGCGCGTAGAGGTCCTCGCGCGACGGGGAGCTCCAGTGGCCCGCGGGCCAGGCGACCCACTGGGCCTTGCCGATCACCTGGTCGACGGGGACGAAGCCGCCGCCGGGGGCGCCCAGATAGTCGCGGGAGTCACGGGAGTCGGCGCGGTGGTCCCCGAGGAGAAAGAGCGTCCCGTCGGGAACCTCGATGTCGAACGGCACCTCCGAAGGCGTGTCCCCGCGGTACAGCAGGGACCGCTCGTCCACGGCCCGCCCGTTCACGGCGATCCTCCCCTGCCTGTCGCAGCAGACCACGTGGTCTCCCCCCACCCCGACGACGCGCTTGACGTAGTCCGCGTCACCGAAGTACCCGCTGCCGTCGAAGACGACGACGTCCCCGCGCTCCGGTCGCGCACCGAAACGGTACGCCAACTTGTTCACGAGAACGCGGTCCCCGACGTTCAGCGTCGGCCGCATCGAGCTGCTGGGGATCTGGAACGGCTGCATCACGAAGACGCCGAAGGCCAGCAGCAGCACCATGCAGAGCAGCGCGCCGAGCGTGATCCGGCCTCCGGGCACCTGCTCCGCGATCCCCCCGAGAGACAAAGAGGAACGCGACCGTCCCTCCTGACCCTCCGAGGTGCTCTCGTGAGGCCGGGAGGAGCGGTCGCGCTCCTGATGCTGTGCTTCGGTGTCCATCGAGGCCAGATGCTATCCGGCGCTCCTGTGGACTCCGTACGCGAGATGCGCCGGCGCCCGCGTGGGGCGCCGAGCGGCTCAGTTCTCGCGCTTCTCCTTGATCTTCGCAGCCTTGCCGCGCAGCTCGCGCAGGTAGTACAGCTTGGCGCGACGGACGTCACCCTTGGTGACGAGCTCGATCTTCTCGACGATCGGGGTGTGCACCGGGAAGGTGCGCTCGACGCCGACGGAGAAGGAGACCTTGCGGACCGTGAAGGTCTCGCGGACACCGGCGCCCTGGCGGCGGATGACTACGCCCTTGAACTGCTGCACACGGGAGCGGTTGCCCTCGATGACGCGGACGTGGACGTTGACGGTGTCACCCGGGCGGAAGGCCGGGATGTCGCTGCGCAGCGACGCGGAGTCGACGGAGTCGAGCAGGTGAGACATGATCGTCTGCTTTCTTCACCGATGCCACAGGTCATCGGCGGGAGATATGTGATGAGTTTCGGTAGCTGATCGCGTCGGGCCGGCGTCGTTCCCCCTGTGGCAGGGGCGCAGGCTGGACGTACAGCAGCGGCTTATTCTTCCACGACCCCGGGCGTGGGCCCAAATCGTCCGTCGGGACCCGGTCGCCAGCCCAGGATCGAGAGCATCTCCCGGTCCTTCTTGTCGAAGGCCTTCGGGTCGGTGCGCTCGACGAGATCGGGGCGGTTGCGCACCGTGCGGCGCAGCGCCTCGTCCCGGCGCCAGCGGGCGATCTTCCCGTGGTGACCGCTGAGCAGCACCTCGGGGATCTCGCGGCCGCGCCAGGCCGGCGGCTTCGTGTAGACGGGCCCCTCCAGGAGGTTGGCCATGGCGCCGGGCGCGAAGGAGTCGTCCTGGTGGGACGCCGCGTTGCCGAGGACGCCGGGCAGGAGCCGGGCCACGGCCTCGGTGACGACGAGGACGGCGGCCTCCCCGCCCGCGAGCACGTAGTCGCCGATGGAGACCTCGTAGACGGGCATCCGGGTCGCGTACTCGTCGATGACGCGGCGGTCGATGCCCTCGTAGCGCGCCGGCGTGAAGACCAGCCAGGGGCGCTGCGAGAGCTCGACGGCGAGCTCCTGGGTGAAGGGGCGGCCGCTGGGCGTGGGGACGACGAGGGCGGGCGCCTGGGCGCCGCCCTCGTACCCGTCGGCGAGCACGTCGTCGAGGCACTCGCCCCAGGGCTCGGTCTTCATGACCATGCCGGGGCCGCCGCCGTAGGGGGTGTCGTCGACGGTGTTGTGCCGGTCGTGGGTCCACTCGCGCAGGTCGTGCACGCGGACGTCGAGCTGACCGCGCGCGCGGGCCTTGCCGACGAGCGAGACGTTCAGCGGTTCCAGGTACTCGGGGAAGATCGTGACGACGTCGAGCCTCATGAGCTCTCTTCCTCCGTGCCCGCTTCGGCCTCGGCGTCGCGGGCGGAGGCGACCTCGGCCCGGTCGTCGATGAGGCCGGGCGGCGGGTCGATGACCGCCTTCTGCTCCTCGAGGTCGATCTCGGTGACGATCTCCTCGACGAAGGGGATCATGACCTCGCTGCCGTCGGGGCGCTCCACGATGAAGAGGTCCTGCGAGGGCAGGTGCGAGATCTCGGTGATCCGGCCGACCTCGGTGCCGTCCAGGGTGACGACGTCGAGGTCCATGAGCTGGTGGTCGTAGAACTCGTCCTCGTCCTCCGGCAGCTCCTCCGGGTCGACCTCCGCGATCAGGAGCGTGTTGCGCAGGGCCTCCGCGCCGGTGCGGTCGCGGACGCCGGCGAAGCGCAGCAGCAGCCGACCGCTGTGCACCCGGCCGGACTCGATGGTGAGCGGTCCCGTGGAGGCGGGGTCGGTGGCGAGCACCGCACCGGGGCCGAGCCGCAGCTCGGGCTCGTCGGTACGCACCTCGACGGTGACCTCACCCTTGATGCCGTGGGCGCGCCCGATGCGCCCGACTACCAGCTGCACGTTGAGCTATCTCCTGTCATACGACTAGGGCGTGTATGGGGCCGCCCCGCGGAAGGAGGAGCGGCGCTGGGTGCGTGCGATCGCAAGGCGCCGGAGCGCCCTCGTGGCGGAGCCACGCGGGTGTTTCGGCAACGCCGCGAGCGTGCGTGCCCAGCGCCGCGACGCCGCGGGGCGGCCCCATACACGCCCTCGGGCCGGGGACGGCCTTGAGGCCCTCCCCGGCCCGAGCCGGTGTTCAACTTGTCAGCGAACCTGGTCGACGTCGACGAGGTCGACGCGGACTCCGCGGCCGCCGATGGCGCCCACGACGGTCCGCAGAGCACGCGCGGTGCGGCCGTTGCGGCCGATCACCTTGCCGAGGTCGTCGGGGTGGACCCGGACCTCCAGCACGCGCCCACGGCGCAGGTTGCGCGAGGCGACCTGCACGTCGTCGGGGTTGTCGACAATGCCCTTCACGAGGTGCTCAAGAGCCTCCTCGAGCATGCTCAGGCCTCGGTCGACTCGGACGCAGCCTCAGCGGCCTCGTCCTTCTTCTCAGCCTTCTTCTTCTGGGTGATGGCCTCACCCTTGGGCTCGTCGGCCGTGGCCAGCGCCTCGAAGGAGGGGCGGGCGGCCTTCGGCTCGGCGACCTTCAGCGGCGCGGGGGCCGGCAGACCCTTGAACTTCTGCCAGTCACCGGTGAGCTTCAGGATGGCGAGAACCGGCTCGGTCGGCTGCGCGCCGACACCCAGCCAGTACTGCGCGCGGTCCGAGTCGACCTCGATGCGCGAGGGGTTCTGCACCGGGTGGTACAGACCGATCTCCTCGATGGCCCGGCCGTCACGGCGGGTACGGGAGTCGGCGACGACGATGCGGTAGTGAGGCGAACGGATCTTGCCCAGACGCTTCAGCTTGATCTTGACTGCCACTGGAGTGGTGTCTCCTGGTCTTGACGTGGGTGGGCACGGCGAGATGGCCGCGTGGGGTTGCGGTACCCGAGTGCCCGATGGACGCGTCAGCCGGAGGAGAGAGGGGTCCTGTGCGACTGTCGAGTACAGCTAGCCATTGTGCCATATGCCGCCGGAGCGGCCGAACGCTCCCCCCGGCCCCGGGCGGGCGGGGAGGCGGCCCCGCCGGCCGCCCCACCAGGAGCGCGGACGTCAGCCCACGCCGACGCCGGCGCCGACGACCTCCGGGATCCGGAACGGCTTCCCGCAGCCACCGCAGACGATCGGCGCCTGCGCGAGCACCGAGGGCACCACGCGCACGTTGCGCCCGCAGTCGCAGACGGCCTTGACGCGGACGCCGCCCCCGGAGGAGCCGTGCCGCGCGGCCGGGCCGCGGAAGCTGCGCTTGGTGTCCGCGGCGGTCGCCACGGTGTGCGCCTTGAGGGCGCGCTGGAGCCGCTCGATCGTCTGCCGGTAACGCTGCTTCGCCTCCGGGGTGAGCGCGACCAGCGAGAAACCGCTGCTGGGGTGCGGCTCCTCGGGGTGGTCGAGGCCCATCTCCTCGGCGATGGCCAGGAATCTGCGGTTGTGGTAGCGGCCGGCGCGGGACGTGTCGCGGATTCCGCGCGCGGCTGCGATGCCGTGGACTGCCTCGTGGAGGAGTCGCTCGAAGGAGAGCTCGTGTCCGCAGGCGGACGACGACTCCCCGATCAGGGATTCGGGCGCGGCAAGATCCGGCAGTTCGGGGTGGTGCCGCTGAATGTCGGCCCACGCCCCTGCCAGCTCTGCGGCGAGAACAGGTGGTGTCGTGCTCACGTCGTGACAACGAGCCGGGGTGCCTCTGTGTTCCTATTCCGGGGCATCCCAAATAATTTGCACGTACCCGTCAGTTGCCGCTGATGCGTCCGGACGAGGGCGGGTGCGCTGATCTGCGGAGGAGTCTCACAGCTCGCACCAAGGTAGTACGTAGTGCCCCGTACGCCGGTGCGCGTAGGTGTCCTACGCGCACTGCGGCATACGACTTCGTGCGTGACGCAAGAGGTGTTTCGGCCTCTTCCGCAACCTCGGCGCCCCGGGAGCCGTCTTCCGGCGAAGGGCGTCAGTAGGCGCGCGCGACGACCGCGACGTTACCCGGTGCGTCGTCGGCGTCCGGCACCGCCCCGTCCTCCGCGAGCAGACAGCGCACCGAGGCGCCGTGCTCGGCGAGCGTCTCCTCCCCCTCCGGGCCGAGCGCGGCCCACGGGATGCGGGCCCAACCGCCGGCGTCGGTGGCCTCGACGGCCTCCGCCACGGTGGTGACGTCGCTGGTGCGGGACAGGCGGCGCTCGCGCGACTGGTGCAGGAGCAGCGCCTGGTCCTCCTCCAGGACACCGGGCAGCACCGCGGCGAGCGTGTCGACCGCGACCGGCGTCTTGCCGCCGGGGATGCGCCGGGCGACCATCGCCGTCCCGGCCTCCAGGTCGCGGGGGCCGACCTCGACACGTACGGGGACGCCCTTGAGCTCCCAGTCGACCGCGCGGCGGCCGAAGGGGGTGTCGGTGCGGTCGTCGACCTGGACGCGGATCCCGGCGGCCTTCAGGGCGTCGCCGATCTCCCGCACCTTGGCGAGCACCGCCTCGTCGCCCTTGATGGCGAGCACGACGACCTGGACCTGCGCGAGGCGCGGCGGCACCCGCAGCCCGTCGTCGTCGCCGTGCATCATCACCAGGGCGCCGATCATGCGCGTGGTCGAACCCCAGGAGGTCTGCCAGACGAGCTCCTGCTTGCCTTCCTTCGACAGGTACTGCGTGTGGAACGCCTTGGCGAAGTTCTGGCCCAGCTCGTGGCTCGTGCCCATCTGGAGGGCCTTGCCGTCGCCCATCATCCCTTCGAGGGTGAGCGTGTTGATGGCGCCCGCGAAGCGCTCCTTGGCGGTCTTGCGGCCGAGCACGACGTCCATGGCGAGGACGTTCTCCATGAAGTCCGCGTACACGTGACGGTGGATGCGGGCCGCGAAGTCGCGCGCCTCCTCATAGGTGGCGTGCGCGGTGTGGCCCTCCTGCCACAGGAACTCCGTGGTGCGCAGGAAGAGCCGGGGCCGCAGTTCCCAGCGGACTACGTTCGCCCACTGGTTGATGAGCAGCGGCAGGTCGCGGTAGCTCTGCACCCACTTGGAGAAGTAGTCGTTGACGATCATCTCCGAGGTGGGGCGGACGACGGCCGGCTCCTCCAGCTCCTTGCCGCCGCCGTGCGTGACCACGGCCAGTTCGGGCGCGAAGCCCTCGACGTGGTCGGCCTCCTTGGTGAGGTAGGACTGCGGGATCAGGAGGGGGAAGTACGCGTTCTGGGTGCCCGTCTCCTTGATGCGCGCGTCCATGTCCTGCTGCATCCGCTCCCACAGGCCGTAGCCGTACGGTCGGATGACCATCGTGCCGCGCACCGGTCCGTTGTCGGCCAGTTCGGCCTTGGTGATCAGGTCCTGGTACCAGCGCGGGAAGTCGTCCGCCCGGGGGGTGAGAACAGGTGCTTTTGCCATGGCGCGCATGCTACGGCCGGACCTGGACGCCATGGCACCGGTTTTCGCCCGGATGCCGGAACGCCTCTGGACGGGACGGCCCGCGCGCAGTTCTCTGGCTTACGGGGAACGACAACACACCGGTGACTCCCGGCGGATGGGGGCCCTTCCATGACACCTGCGCTCGCGCCCGGCGTGGACCCGCACGCACGCGCGCGTGACTGGGCGGAGATCCAGGAGCGGATGCTGGTACCGCTCTACGAGGCGGTGTACGCGCGGCTCGGGGTGGGCCGGGGCACGCGGCTGCTGGCGCTGGGCTGCGGTGCCGGGCTCGCGCTCGTGATGGCGGCCGCGCGGGGCGCCCGCGTGGCCGGGGTGGAGAACGCGTGCCCGGAGCGGCTGGCGCTGGCCCGGGAGCGCCTGCCGGACGGGGAGACGCGGCCGCGTCTCACGGAGGGCGCCGCCCCGGTGGCGGAGGACGCGTCCTACGGGCTGATCACGGCGTTCCAGCCGGTCGGCTGCGCGGACGGGGACGCGGAGGACCTCACCGCGCTGCTGCGGGAGACCGTGCCGTCGGCCCGGAAGGGCGCCCTGGTGGTGCTCACCGGATGGGGCCCTCCGGAGTGCTGCACGACGTCGTCCGTCCTGAAGGTGGCCGGAAAGCTCGCCGATCCCCTGCGCGGGAGCAGCGGGCGGCGCGCCGCCCTGGAGGACGTCGCTCGGCGCGCGGGGCTGCGTCCCGAGGGGTCCGGGCGGGTGGCGTGCCCCTTCGGGTACGCGGACGCGGACAGCGCCGTACGGGGCTTGCTGTCGACGGGCCTGTTCGACGCGGCGGCCGCGGCGACGGACCCGGTGCAGGTCGCCAAGGAGATCACGGAGGCGCTCCAGCCGTACGTCCGCGCGGACGGCACGGTGTGGATGCCCAATGTGTTCCGGTACCTGATCGCCCGTGTCTGAGCGCCCCCGCCCGAAGGGTCGGCAGGTGGTCAGTCGGCGTCCTTGAAGAGGCGGGTGACGCCGGCGATCCGGTAGGCGTCGGCCTCCTCCAGCGTCTCGTTCTCCAGGAGGGCCGAGGCGAGGGCGTCCAGCTTGTCGCGGTTCTCGCGGAGCTTGCGGCAGGCCTCGTCGTAGCACTCGTCGACGATGCGGCGCATCTCACCGTCGATGACGTCGAGGGTGTCGGGCGCGGCGGAGAGTCCGTAGGCCTGCTGGGCGTCGCTGGGGAGGGCCGAGAGGCGGCCGACCTTCTCGCTCATGCCCCACCGGGCGACCATGCCGCGCGCGATGTTGGTGACCTGTTCGAGGTCGTTCTCGGCGCCGGTGGTGATGACGCCGTAGACGACCTGTTCGGCGGCCATGCCGCCCAGGGCGCCGATGATGCGGCCGCGCAGGTACTCCTCCGTGTACGCGTACTTGTCGGCGTCCGGGGTGGAGAGCGTGACGCCGAGGGCGCGGCCGCGCGGGACGATGGTGATCTTGCGGACCGGGTCGGCGCCGGGCTGGAGCATGCCGAGGAGGGCGTGGCCGCTCTCGTGGTACGCGGTGCGGCGGCGCTCCTCCTCGGGCATGACCAGGGGCCGCTCGGCGCCCAGCTGGACCTTCTCCAGGGCTTCGGAGAGGTCGGTCTGGGTGACCTGGGGCTGCTTGCGCTTGACGGCGATGAGGGCGGCCTCGTTGGCGAGGTTGGCGAGTTCGGCGCCGGTCATGCCCGGGGTCGTCCGCGCGACCTGGGCGAGGTTCACGTTCTCGGCCATCGGGATCTCACGGGTGTGGATCTTGAGGATGGCCTCGCGGCCGTCGCGGTCGGGCGGCGAGACGTTGACGACGCGGTCGAAGCGGCCGGGGCGGGTCAGGGCCGGGTCCAGGACGTCGGCGCGGTTGGTGGCGGCGATGACGATGACGCCCTCGGAGCCGGAGAAGCCGTCCATCTCGGTGAGGATCTGGTTCAGCGTCTGCTCGCGCTCGTCGTGGCCGCCCATGCCGCTGCCGCCGCCGCGGGCCCGCCCGATGGTGTCGATCTCGTCGATGAAGATGATCGACGGGGCGACCTTGCGGGCCTCCGCGAACAGTTCCCGGACGCGTGAGGCGCCGACGCCGACGATCATCTCGATGAACTCGGAGGCGGAAGCGGAGAAGAACGGGACCCCGGCCTCGCCCGCGACGGCCCGCGCGAGCAGCGTCTTGCCGGTGCCGGGCGGGCCCGCGAGCAGTACGCCGCGCGGCATCTTGGCGCCCATCTTCCGGTAGGCGTCGGGGTTCTTGAGGAAGTCCACGACGTCGTTGAGCTCGCCCTCGACCTCGTCGATGCCGGCGACGTCGGCGAAGGTGGTGCGCTTCTTGCCGGGCTGCAACTCGACCGGCTTGGGCGGCTGTTTGCGGCCGAGCATGCCGCCCGCGCCGCCCATGCCCTGGCTCATGCGCCGCGCGATGAAGATCCACAGGAAGACGAGGAGCAGCATCGGGGCGAGCGAGATGAGGAGGTTGGCCAGGAAGCTGCGCTGCTGGACGACCGGCTCGGCCGTCACGGTGACGTCGTGCTTCTCCAGGTTCTCCCAGAGCTTGTCGTCGGCGAAGGAGGGCCGCTGCGTCTTGAACTTCGTGTACTTCTTGCTGTCCTTGTCGCTGCCGTCCGGGGTGGGCTGCTCCTTCTTGAGCTGGCCCTGGATCGCGTCGCCCTTGGCGTAGATCTTGCTGACGTTGTCGTCGGCGACCTGCTTGCTGAACTCGGTGTACGAGATGGTCGGCTCGCCGCCCGAGCTGAAGAAGGACAGCACGAGGTTGGCGATGAGGTAGACGATCAGCGCGGTCAGGATGAGGCCGCCCCAGCCGCCGGGCATCTTGCGCTTGGGCGGTTGCGGCGGAGGGGGCGGGGGTGCGCCTTCGGATCTCCAGGGCTGGTCCGTGCGGTCACGCGGGGGTACGGGGTTCGCCACGCCTGCCTCTCCTCCTGTGCCGCCTGCCGCCGGGGCGCCGCGGAGCGCCGGCCGGGCTGATGGGCCTTGGGCCCATGACCGCACAGTTCCAGGGGGCCCGCCACCCGGGTGGACCGGTCGCGCCCAGGCACGCGAGAGGGGCGCCCGCGTCGCGCGAGCGCCCCTCTGCCCTGTCGTCTCCGGACCGGCCGGCAGGTCAGCCCATGAACTTCTTGAACTCGTCGGGGAGCTCGAAGTCCTTGGCGCCCTGGTCGGCCGCGCCCGGCAGGCCGAGCGCGCCGCCGGCCTCGGCGGCGGCCGCGCGACGGGCGGCCTCCTCCTGCTCCTGCTGCTTGCGCTTCATCGGGTTGCCGGAACGCTGCTTGCCCTTGGCCTTCTTCGGCTGCTTCTTCTGCCGGCCGGGGCCGCCGCCCATGCCCGGCATCCCGGGCATCCCCGGCATGCCGCCGCCCTGGGCCATGCGGGACATCATCTTGCGGGCCTCGACGAACCGCTCGATCAGGTTCTTGACCGCGCTGACCTCGACACCGGCACCCTTGGCGATACGGGCGCGGCGCGAGCCGTTGATGATCGCGGCGTCCGCGCGCTCGGCCGGGGTCATCGACTTGATGATCGCGGCGGTGCGGTCGACGTCCCGCTCGTCGAGGTTGTTGATCTGGTCCTTGATCTGGCCCATGCCCGGAAGCATGCCGAGCAGCTTCGAGATCGAGCCCATCTTCCTGACCTGCTCCATCTGGGCCAGGAAGTCGTCGAGGGTGAAGTCCTGGCCCTTCTTGGAGGCCAGCTTCGAGGCCATCTTCTCGGCCTCTTGCTGCGAGAAGGTCTGCTCGGCCTTCTCGATCAGCGTGAGCATGTCGCCCATGCCGAGGATGCGGGACGCCATGCGGTCCGGGTGGAACGCGTCGAAGTCGTCCAGCTTCTCGCCGTTGGAGGCGAACATGATCTGCTTGCCGGTGACGTGCGCGATGGAGAGCGCGGCACCACCGCGGGCGTCGCCGTCGAGCTTCGACAGGACCACGCCGTCGAAGCCGACGCCGTCGCGGAAGGCCTCGGCCGTGTTGACCGCGTCCTGACCGATCATGGCGTCGACGACGAAGAGGACCTCGTCGGGGCTGACGGCGTCGCGGATGTCCGCGGCCTGCTGCATCAGCTCCTGGTCGATGCCGAGGCGGCCGGCGGTGTCGACGATGACGACGTCGTAGACCTTGGACTTGGCGTACTCGATGGAGTCCTTGGCGACCTGGACCGGGTCGCCCACCCCGTTGCCCGGCTCGGGGGCGTAGATGCCGACGCCGGCGCGCTCGGCGACGACGCTCAGCTGGTTCACCGCGTTGGGGCGCTGGAGGTCGCAGGCGACGAGCAGCGGCGAGTGGCCCTGGGACTTGAGCCAGTGGCCCAGCTTGCCCGCGAGGGTGGTCTTACCGGCACCCTGCAGACCCGCGAGCATGATCACGGTCGGGCCGGTCTTGGCGAACCGCAGCCGGCGGGTCTCGCCGCCGAGGATGCCGATGAGCTCCTCGTTGACGATCTTGATGACCTGCTGGGCGGGGTTCAGCGCCTGGGAGACCTCGATGCCGAGGGCGCGCTCCTTGACCTGCTTGATGAACGCCCGGACGACGGGCAGCGCCACGTCGGCTTCCAGGAGGGCGATCCGGATCTCCCGAGCCGTGGCGTCGATGTCCGCCTCGCTGAGGCGACCCTTGCCGCGGAGATTCTTGAATGTCGCTGCGAGGCGATCGGAAAGAGTGTCGAACACGGCGGTCGCGAATCCTCGGGTCGGGTGGCTCTACGGACAGGTCGCCCTCCAGGGTATCGGGCGTCGCGGAGTGGGTCAGCGGCCCGGTCGCGGGGCGTCCCCGATCCCGGGCCTCCCCCCGCGTCCCGGGCGTCTCCCGGGCCCCGTCCGGCGTCAGTCGTCACCGGTGCCCGTCGTCAGCGCCGCCTCCAGGGTGCGGGCCAGCTCGGCGGCCTCCCCCGGCGGCAGCGGGGCGCCCTCGGGCCCGGTGACGTAGAAGGCGTCGACCGCGTTGGCCCCCAGCGTCGAGGCGTGCGCGGACCGCACCCGCACCCCGGCCGCCTCGAACGCCCGCCCGATCCGGTGCAGCAGCCCGGGCGCGTCCTGGGCCCGCACCTCGATGACCGTGGCGAGCCGGGACGCGGCCGGCGCGACGGTCACCCGGGGCGGCGGCGGGACGACCCCGCGGCGCCTCGGCTGGGCCGCGTCGCGCTCGGCGAGCCGGGACACGATGTCGAGCGAGCCGTCGAGGGCGCGGACCAGGTCGGCACGGAGCCGGGCCGCCTGGGGCAGCGAGCCGTACTCGGCGGAGACCCGCCAGTCGAGCAGTAGGACGGTGCCGGGCAGATCGCCGGGCGGGGTGAGGGAGCGCAGCTCCGCCGTGCGCACGGTGAGCCGGTGCAGGGCGAGGACTCCGGCGACGGCGGGCAGGACGCCGGGCCGGTCGGGCACGGCGATCAGCAGTTCGACGCCGAGCGGCTCGGGGTCGGCGGGCTCGGCCGGGGCGGCCTCCATCTGTGTGTGCAGGGCGAGCACGGGCCCGCCCGTGCGGAACGCCTCCACCGCGAGCCGTTCCTGCTGTGCGGTGGGTTCGGCGGCGTCCGGGTCGACGGGCTCGTCGCCGGTGAGCACGGCGGCGACCCGCCGGACCAGGTCGGCGACGAGCGAGGCCCGCCAGGACGACCAGGCGGCGGGCCCGGTGGCCAGCGCGTCCGCCTCGGTGAGGGCGTGCAGCAGTTCGAGGGTCCCGACCGAGCCGATGGCTTCGGCGACCGCGCGGACCGTCTCCGGGTCCTCCAGGTCGCGGCGCGTGGCGGTGTCGATGAGCAGCAGGTGGTGCCGGACGAGGGTGGCGAGGACGGCGCTGTCGGCGCGGTCGAAGCCGATGCGGGCGGCCACGTCGCGGGCGATGACCTCGCCGGCGAGCGAGTGGTCGCCGGGCCATCCCTTGCCGATGTCGTGCAGCAGCGCGGCGACGAGCAGCAGGTCGGGGCGGCCGACGTGCCGGGTGAGGGTGGAGGCGCGGACGGCCGTCTCGACGAGGTGCCGGTCGACGGTCCAGGTGTGCACGGCGTTGCGCTGCGGCCGGCAGCGGACCCGCTCCCAGTCCGGCAGGAGCCGCGTGATCAGCCCTTCCGCCTCCAGGGCCTCCCACACGTCGACGGTCGGCCGGCCCGCGCCGAGCAGCGTGACGAGCTGTTCCCTTGCCTCGGCGGGCCAGGGCGTGGGCAGCGGGCGGGCGGTCTGGGCGAGGCGGCGCACGGCATGCAGGGAGAGCGGGAGTCCGGCCTGGGCGGCCGCGGCGGCGGCGCGCAGCGGCAGCACCGGGTCGCGTTCGGGCCGGGCGGCGCGGGCGAGCACGGCCTCGCCGTCCATCTCGACGACGCCCTCGGCGAGCGGTGAGCGCTCGGCCGGTGCCTGGCGGGAGCCGCCCAGCATGGCGCGCAGCCGGGGCCGCACGGAGCGGGATCGCAGGACGCGGCCGACCTCGCGCCAGGTGACGTCCGTGGCGTAGGCGACGGTGCGGGCGGCCTCGTAGACCTGGCGGAGCAGGGCGTCGGCGTCGAGGAGGTCGAGGTCCCGCGCGACCTGGTCCTGTTCCTGGAGGGCGAGGCGGTCGGTGGCGCGGCCGGTGGCGAGGTGCAGGGCGTCGCGGACGTCGAGGAGGCGGCGCCGGGCGTCGGCGAGTCCTTCGCGGGGCGCGTCGGCGAGCCAGGAGGCGGCGACGGCGCGCAGGGCGGTGGCGTCGCGCAGGCCGCCGCGGGCCTCCTTGAGGTCGGGTTCGAGGAGGTACTGCAGTTCGCCCTGGCGCTCGGCGCGCTCCTCGCACAGTTCGCGGAGTTCGGGGAGCCGTTTGGGGGCCTGGTTGCGCCAGTCGGCGAGGACGGCGGTGCGCAGGCCCGCGGTGACACCGAGGTCGCCCGCGACGTGCCGGGCGTCGAGGAGGCCGAGGTGGACCTTGAGGTCGTCGCCCGCGGTCTTGCGGGCCTCGGCGGGGGTGCGCACGGAGTGGTCCAGGGCGAGGCCCAGGTCCCAGACCGGGTACCAGAGGCGGTCGGCGAGCGCGGCGATCTCGCCGGGGGCCGCGGTGCCGTCGTGCAGCAGCAGGAGATCGAGGTCGCTGCGCGGGGAGAGCTCGCCGCGCCCGTATCCGCCGACGGCGACGAGCGCGGTGCCGGGGACTCCGGTGCCGAACAGTCCGGCGAGCCAGTCGTCGGTCAGTGCGGCGAGAGCGGAACGGCGCGGCGGCCCGGACCGCGCGTCCTCTTGGAGGAGGCGCAGCCGGGCCGCCGCGTAGCCGCTGGGCGCAGCGCTGTCGTCGTCCGCTGCTTCGGTCGGTACGTCGTTCACACTCGTCACCCGGCGGCTCCCGTTCGCTTCGTGGTTCTAGAGGGCGTCCGGGCCGCGCTCGCCGGTCCGGACCCGTACGGCCGTCTCGACGGGGACGGCCCAGACCTTGCCGTCACCGATCTTTCCGGTGCGGGCGGCCTTGACGACGACCTCGACGAGCTGGTCGGAGTCCTCGTCCTCGACCAGGACCTCGATGCGGATCTTGGGGACGAGGTCGACGGTGTACTCGGCGCCCCGGTAGACCTCGGTGTGGCCGCGCTGGCGGCCGTAGCCGCTGGCCTCGGTGACGGTCAGGCCCTGGACGCCGAAGGCCTGGAGGGCCTCCTTGATCTCGTCGAGCCGGTGCGGCTTGACGACCGCGGTGATGAGCTTCATGCGTCCACCTTCTGGGAGTCCTGGGCGACCGGGGCCGGTACCGCCGAGCGGGCCGCGATACCGCCGCCTGCGCCGCTGAAGTCGTAGGCGGTCTCGGCGTGCTCGGCCTGGTCGATGCCGGCGACCTCGTCGTCCTCGCTGACCCGCATGCCGATGGTCTTGTCGAGGGCGAAGGCGAGGATCGCGGAGACGATCAGGGAGTAGGCGAGGACGCCGCCGACGCCGGCGAGCTGCTTCCAGAGCTGGTCGAGGCCGCCTCCGTAGAAGAGTCCCTTGGCCGTGGACTGGCCGCCGCCGGTGGCGAAGAAGCCGATGAGGACGGAGCCGAGGATGCCGCCGACGAGGTGGACGCCGACGACGTCGAGGGAGTCGTCGTAGCCGAACTTGTACTTCAGGCCGACGGCCATGGCGCACAGGACGCCCGCGATCGCGCCGATGGCGATGGCGCCGAGCGGCGAGCAGGAGCCGCCGGACGGGGTGATGGCGACGAGGCCCGCGACGGCGCCGGAGGCGGCGCCGAGCGAGGTGACCGCGCCGTGGCGGACCTTCTCGTAGGCGAGCCAGGCGAGCATGGCGGCGGCAGTCGCGACCTGCGTGTTGACGAACATGAGCGCGCCGACGCCGTCGCCGTTGCCGAGCCAGGAGCCCGCGTTGAAGCCGAACCAGCCGAACCAGAGCAGGCCCGCGCCGAGCATCGTCCACGGCAGGGAGTGCGGGCGCATCGGGTCCTTCTTGAAGCCGACGCGCTTGCCGATGACGAGGATGACGCCGAGGGCCGCGGCGCCCGCGTTGATGTGCACGGCGGTGCCGCCGGCGAAGTCGATGACGCCGAGCTCGAAGGCCCAGCCGCCGGCGCCCCACACCCAGTGGGCGACGGGGAAGTAGACGAGCGTGACCCACAGGGCGATGAAGGCCGCCCAGGCGGTGAACTTGACGCGGTCCGCGAGGGCGCCGCTGATGAGGGCGGGCGTGATCACGGCGAACATCAGCTGGAAGACGGCGAAGACGTAGACCGGGATCGTGTAGCCGTCCCAGAGCTGGGTGAGGCCGATGCCGCTGAGGCCGACGAAGTCGCCGTCCCAGCCGATCAGCGACCCCTTGTCGGTGCCGAAGGCGACGGAGAAGCCGTACAGCACCCAGAGGATCGTGACGATCCCGAGGCTGATGAAGCTCATCATCAGCATGTTCAGGGTGCTTTTGACGCGGACCATGCCTCCGTAGAAGAAGGCGAGGCCCGGCGTCATGAGCATCACCAGGGCGGAACAGATCAGCATGAAGCCTGTGTCGGCGGACGACAGTGCGGGGGTGTCCGCCGCAAGCGTGATGGCTGCTGCCATCGGCGTCTCCTCGTCGTTTCGTGCGGCCCCGTGCGGGCGAAGCCTGAGCGGTCATGAGGGGTGGGCCGGTTATGCGCCAGACTCTGGCCGCCCACCGTTTCGGCGGGCGCCCCTCGATGTTTCGCCGCAGTGACGAAGAGGTCGTGCGTGTTACGCGTGGATGACGCGCGGGCGGCCCCCTGGGGGCCGGTGCGGGCTCAGACCGCGGCTTCGGCGGTCTCGGGCAGGTGGACGGCGAGCTGGTCGGTCAGCTGGATGACCTCGGCGACGCCGCCGAAGTCCCGCACCGCGGTGTCGACGGTCTTGCGGATGCGCGTGTTGACCCGCTCGGAGCGGACCTTGCGGGCGATCCCGAGGGCCTGCTCGGCCAGGACCGTGGACTGCTCGGGCTCCTTCTGGAGGAGGTGCACGGTGGCCATGCCGATCAGGTTGAGCGCGTAGGAGCGCTGGTGCTCCGGGTCCTTGCCGAACAGCTCGACGGCCCGCTTCATGAGCGGCTCGGCCATCGTCGCGTACGTGGGGCTGCGGCCGGCCACGTACGCGAGGTCGCGGAAGGAGTGGCTGTTCTCCCCGTGCAGCTCGGCCTCGGAGAAGAAGCGGATCCAGTCGGGGTCCGGCTCGTCCCAGTCGTCGGCGTCGGTGAAGGTGTCCTCGGCCATCCGCACGGCGCGCTTGCACTTGCTGGGCTGCCCCATGTTCGCGTACGCGCGGGCCTCCATCGCATACAGCATCGACTGGGTGCGGGGACTGGCGCAGTCCCGACTGCCGTACTGGGCGAGGTGGATGAGCTCCAGCGCGTCCTCGGGGCGGCCGAGGTGGATCATCTGGCGGCTCATGCTGCTGAGGATGTACGAGCCGAGCGGCTTGTCGCCCGCCTCCTTGGCGGCGTGCAGGGCGAGCACGAAGTACTTCTGGGCGGTGGGCTGCAGGCCCACGTCGTAGCTCATCCAGCCGGCCAGCTCGGCGAGCTCGGCGGCGACCTTGAACAGGCGGCGGGTGACGGCCTCCGGCTGGGGCTCCTGGAGGAGGTCGGTGACCTCGTGGAGCTGGCCGACGACGGCCTTGCGGCGCAGACCGCCGCCGCACTGGGCGTCCCACTGGCGGAACATGACGGTGGTGGACTCGAGGAGGTCCAGCTCCGGCTTCGAGAGGCGATTGCCCCTGCGGCGGGCGTCCAGGTCGGCCACGGGCTCGGGCTTGGCCGCACCGCCCGGGGTCGGCACGAGCCATCGCTGCATGGGCTCGACCAGGGAGGGGCCCGCGGCGAGGGCGAGCGAGCTGCCGAGGAAGCCGCGGCGGGCCAGCATCAGGTCGCTGCGCGAGAACTCGCCGATCAGAGCGACCGTCTGCGGTCCGGTCCAGGGCAGGTCGACGCCGGACACGGAGGGCGACTGGTGCGCGGCGCGCAGGCCGAGGTCCTCGACGGCGACGACACAGCCGAACCGCTCGGAGAACAGCTCGCTGAGGATTCTGGGGATCGGCTCGCGCGGGTTCTCCCCGTCGAGCCAGCGCCGGACCCGGGAGGTGTCGGTGGAGATGTGGTTCGCACCCAACTGCCGGGCCCGCCGGTTCACTTGACGTGCCAGCTCACCCTTGGACCAGCCGCTGCGCACGAACCACGAGCCGAGCAGCTCGTTCGGGCGCTTCTCAGCGTTCGTCACGCTTCCGCCGCTGCCGCCCACTGGAACGCCCCCATTCTGAAACCGACTAAGACGCTCGACGTCAAGCCCTGCCCAGCCACTCTTGTCCGCAAGCCTTATCAAGGATGCCGTCAAGAACGGCCTCCCGTCCGGCAGTTGTCACTCTCCGGAGAGGGAACCGACTTGCCTGCGGCATACCCACGAGTGCATCTACCCCGAACTTCGTGCACTGAAAGTAATCCTACGATCACCCCTCCGGCGAGGCAGAACCCGGAAACGCCACCATTCGCCACCCCTTCGAATGAACTGCGCGGCGGCGCCGCACGATTCACTTGACATAGGACAGCCGGAAGTGAGCGGAACGGGGTGCGGCAGGGCGCGTTGCGCAGGGCGCACCACCCCCGATGCGACCGAGCGCCGCCTCGACCGGGCGGCGTGAGCAGCGGGTCACGATCCGATTCCACTACGTAACCACCGGCGCGCGGGACCCGTTGGAGGGGGCATGGGCTTCACGATCGGCGGCATCCGTGAGTTGCGCACGGGCTCACGTCGCCGCGGCCGCACGTCCGGCCGCACCTCGGACTGCACGCACGTCGCCGAGTTCACCGGCCTGTGGGGCTGGGACGTCGTCCCGGGCGCGCGCGCCGCGGGCGGCGCGTGCTCCTGCGGCCGGACCGGCTGCCCGGCACCCGGGGCTCATCCGCTCGATCCGTCGGTGACGGTACCGGCGGGCGCCACGCTCGGCGAGGTGACCGAGACGTGGAGCCGCTTCCCGGGGGCCGCGGTCCTGCTTCCGGTCGGCCGCGCGTTCGACATCATCGACGTGCCGGAGGCGGCGGGGCGGCGGGCGCTGATCCGCCTGGAGCGCATGGGGCTGCCGCTCGGCCCGGTCGTCGCCACCCCCGAAGGCCGGGTGCACTTCTTCGTGGCGCCCGGCGCCGCCGCCGAGCTGCCCGCGCTCCTGTACCGCATGGGCTGGGACGACGCCGCGCTGGACCTCCACGCCCTCGGCCCCGGTACGTACATCACGGCGCCGCCCTCGGACCGGGGTGGCCTGGGTCCGACGAGCTGGCTGCGGCCGCCGTCCCTGGACACGGCCACCCAGCCTCCGCAGGCCCGCCTCCTGCTGGGCACCCTGGCGTACACGGCCCACAGGTCGCCCTGCGCCTGACCGGACGGACAACAGGACCCCGGAAAACAGGGTGGGGAACCGCCGGCCACGATCGGCCCGCGGTTCCCCACGACGCTTTCCCCGCCGGTGCGGTTCCCCGCACCCGGGCGGAGCGCTTACTCCCCGATGAGGGCGTCCACGAACGCCTCGGGCTCGAACGGCGCCAGGTCGTCCGGCCCCTCTCCCAGCCCGACGAGCTTCACCGGCACGCCCAGCTCCCGCTGGACCGCGATCACGATGCCGCCCTTGGCCGTGCCGTCCAGCTTGGTCAGCACGATGCCGGTGATGTCCACGACCTCGGCGAAGACGCGGGCCTGGACCAGACCGTTCTGCCCCGTCGTCGCGTCGAGCACGAGCAGCACCTCGTCCAGCGGGGCGTGCTTCTCCACGACGCGCTTGACCTTGCCGAGCTCGTCCATCAGGCCGGTCTTGGTGTGCAGCCGGCCCGCGGTGTCGATGAGGACGACGTCGGCGCCCTCCTCGATGCCTTCCTTGACGGCGTCGAAGGCGATCGACGCGGGGTCGCCACCCTCGGGGCCGCGCACGGTGCGGGCGCCGACGCGCTCGCCCCAGGTCTGCAGCTGATCGGCGGCGGCGGCGCGGAAGGTGTCCGCGGCGCCCAGGACGACGTTCTTGCCGTCGGCGACGAGCACGCGCGCGAGCTTGCCGGTGGTGGTGGTCTTGCCGGTGCCGTTGACGCCGACGACCATCACGATGCCCGGGGTGTCCAGGTTCGAGTCCGTGTTCACGGCGCGGTCGAACTCGGGGACGAGCAGCTTCAGGAGCTCCTCGCGCAGCAGGCCGCGCAGCTCTTCCGGGGTGCGGGTGCCGAGCACCTTGACGCGCTCGCGCAGCCGCTCGACGAGCTCCTGGGTGGGCTGCACGCCGACGTCGGCGGTGAGCAGCGTGTCCTCGATCTCCTCCCAGGTGTCCTCGTCGAGGTGCTCGCGCGACAGCAGGGTCAGGAGCCCCTTGCCCAGCGCGTTCTGCGAGCGGGAGAGCCGGGCGCGCAGCCGGACCAGCCGGCCCGCGGTCGGCTCGGGGACCTCGATCTCGGGGGCGGCCGGGGCTTCCTCGGCGGAGGCCTCGACGGGGGCTTCGGTGGCCGGTTCGGCGACCGGGAGGTCGACCTCCTCGATCGTGCGCCGCGCTTCGTCGCGCGGGGTCTCGGCCTCGTCGCCGACGTGCGGCTCGGCCGGCGGGGCGGCGGTGATGTCGGGCGCCGAGGGCGGCGGCGGCGGCAGCTGCTTCTTCTTGCGGCTGCCGACCACGAGCCCGCCGAGCGCGCCGATCACGACCACGGCGATGACTACAGCAAGGATGACGATGTCCATAACCCGTCCAGTATCAGTCATGGGCCTCGTCCGGGCCGCTCTTGTGACTTCCTCCAAGAGACAAATGCCTCTAGAGGGAACTACTCGGACTAAAGTACGATGGAAGAGGAAGCGTCAACGCGCGTAGAGTCCAACGCGATCGCCCGCGGCAGACCTCAGGCGATCGCCACCGCCCCACCCCCACAGAGGCACGGAACCCCACCGCATGAGCAAGACCGCCGAATCCGAAGGCGCCCTCGAGACCCGCGGCATCGAGCCCGTCCCGGACGCCGAGCGCACCGCCAAGACCCGCGAACTGTTCCCCACCTGGGTCGCGGCCAACATCAGCGTGCTGCTGCTCACGATGGGCGCGAGCCTGGTCGTGGCGTACAAGCTGAACTTCTGGCAGGCCGTCGTCGTCGCGATCGCGGCGCCCGTCGTCTCGTACGGGCTCGTCGGGCTGATCGGCATCGCCGGCAAGCGGGGCGGCGCCCCCGGCATGGCCCTGTCGCGGGGGGGGCGGGGGCTGGCCGGCCGGGCCGGGCCGCGCCCGCCCGGCGGGGGGGGGCGGCGGGCGCTCGCGCGTAACCACCGCCGGGGGCGGGGGCGGGGGCGCGGGGGCCGCCGCCGGTGGCGGGCCGGGTGGCGGCCTGCGGCGGCACTCCGCCCCCGCCGCCGTCCGGGCC
>NZ_JBHYTK010000022.1:0-62376 GCF_042749255.1 Streptomyces sp. NPDC059524
GCCCCGGACGACCCGTCCGGGGCCACACGGCGTTCCGGGTCTCACCTCACGTCGTCCCAGACGGCCCGCGCCGACGGCGGTGATAGCGTCCTGGCCATGCTCGAGGAGAACACCCAGCTTGCTGGGCCGGTCCGCCGGTCGGCCAAGCGTGTCATCGGCGCCGTCGTCCTGGTTCTCCTCGGGGCGGGCCTGCTGTACGTCGGGATCGACGCGATCGCCGATCCGGCCTCTGTCGTCGCCGACTCGGCGAACACGGGGCGCAGCGCGGACACCGAAGCCGAGGCCAAGATCGTGGGCCTGGTGATGTGCCTCTTCGGGGTCTCGGTGCTCGGCTTCGGCATCAGTCTCCTGAGGCCGAACGCGACCCAGGGCCCGAAACCCGGCAGCTGAGAAGTCTGCCCCGAGGTCACAGACCGCCAAGGAATCCGGCCCAGGCCGTTCCGCTCACGGTCAGGCGGGCGCCATCCGCCTTCTTGGAGTCCCGGACATGCGTCGTGCCGGGGGTGTGGGCCACCTCGACGCAGTCGGGCTCGTCGCCGCCGCTGCTGTAGGTGCTCTTGAACCAGGCAAGCTCGGTCGGGGACCCGGCGTTGGTCTCGCGGTTCATAGTTCTCCCAGCACTCGCTCGATGAAGGCCAGTGACTCCCCTGGCGAGAGGGCCTGAGCTCGGATGATGCCACACCGGAGTTCGATGCTGCGGAGCTGTTTCGGGTCGGAGACCGGGCGGCCGTTGTACAGGCCGTCACAGCGCCCGATCGCGGTTCCGTCCTCGAATTTCAGCACGTCCATGTTCCCGCTCATCCCCGCGTGATCCTCCCGGTCCGTCGGCATCACCTGGATCTCGACCGTGCGCAACTGGCCCAGTTCCAGAAGGTGTTCGAGCTGACCGCGCAGGACGGCCCGGCCGCCGATGGGGCGGCGCAGGGTCACCTCCTCCTGGACGAAGCTGAGGGCGGGGGCAGGGTCGCGGTCGAAGACGGACTTGCGGGCCGTGCGGCCGGCCATCGCGCGTTCGATCTGCTCGGACGACAGCGCGGGGCGGCGCATCGAGAAGAGGGCCTGCGCGTACTCGGGGGTCTGGAGCAGGCCGTGCGGGCTGTGGTTCCAGTACGAGGTCAGCTCGACAGCCTTCGCCTCTAGGGCGGCGATGTCCCGCACCTTCTTCGGGTACCGGACTTCGGCGACGTCCGGTTTCATGGCCTTGAGCAGGCCGTTGGCGCGGAGTACGTCATCTGCCTTGTCCAGGAATTCAGGGCGTGGGATCCGCGTACCGGTCTCCACCTTGTAGACGATCCCCTCGCCGTACCCGAGTGCCGCGCCGAGCTCCGCGACCTTGAGTCCGGCCGCCTCGCGCAGCGCCCTCAACTGGTGTCCCACCAGGGCGATCACCGCCGCTCCCTGTACGTCACCGGGCTCGATCTCCCAGCCGTCACCGTCCGTCGCACCGGTCATCCGTGCGTACCTCCCGCCCGTTCGGCTCCCCGCCCACGTTCCGTGAACCGCCCTACCCACCACGGGTCTTGGACAGCCTGTACAGCTCTGGACAAACGCTGGACAGTGACCGTACGTGACAGGCGAGTCGCGGATCAGAGTAGGCGGATCCGGCCACGCTGAGTGACGTGAATCGAGAGAACTTCAGCGTCCAGCTGTCCCCGACCCCGCGCGCGGCCCGCCTCGCCCGTCTCCTCGCCACCGAACAACTCCGCAGCTGGGGCCTCGCCCACGTCCTGGACGACGCGGCGCACGTCGTCGCCGAACTCACCGCGAACGCCGTCACGCACGGCCGCCTCCCCGCCCGCGATTTCGTCCTCAGGGTGTACGTGACCGAGGTCGTCCTGCGCATCGAGGTCACCGACACCCGCGCCGACCGGCTCCCTCGACTCCACGCGGCCGAGGGCGAGTCGGGGCGCGGGCTCGTCCTCGTCGAGGCACTGGCCGAACGGTGGGGCGTCACCCAGGGGCCGTTCCCGCGTAAGACCGTGTGGGCCGAACTGCGGCTCGCCCGACCGGGGCACGGGGACCCGGTCGCCGGTGCCAGGGGCGGTCAGTACAAGGAACTCTCGGCCGGGGGAAAGGAACCCCTCCAAGCCCCACCTCTCCCCGCCTGCGAGCCGGTTCACCCGCACTGGTGAACCTTGCCAATTCCGCTGGCAATTGCCCTAGTTGGTGGCTCTACGCTCACCGCAACAACCCAGACAGACGTCGGCCCCCGACGGGACTAGCGATCCCGATCGAGGGCCTGACCATCAAGGAAGAATCACCCTTCCCCATGGATGCGAACGACCTTAGCGTGCCCGCGCACGCGCAGTCCCGCGATGCCGGAAACGACCGCCCGGACGAGTGCACCGGAGTACCCGTCGGCGCCGGGATCGTCCACGAGAACGCCCGGCACGACAGCCACTTCACGGTCGTCGGCAACCACCTCGCCCAGCACCGCGAACTCTCCGGCCTCGCCATCGGCCTGGCCGTCCACATCCAGTCCCTGCCGCCCGGCGCCAAGGCTGACGTACGCACCCTCGCCGCCCGTTTCCCGGAGGGCACCACCCGCATCTCGGCCGCCCTGCGCGAGCTCGAAGCGCACGGGTATCTGCGGCGCGAGCGGCACCGGACGCCCGACGGGCGGGTCCGGACCCGTACGGTCTCCTGCAACCGGCCAGGCGCCCCACCCGCCCAGCCGCGCCGCCGTCCTCCCGCACCGAGGAAGCCCAGGCCACTGACGGTGCCGCAGCCGGAGCACCGGCCCGGCCCCGCGCTCCTCCGCGCCTGTACCGAGTTGCTCGTCAGCTTGCACCGCACGGACTCCCGCCTCGCGCTCCCGGCCCGCGACGTCGAACTTCTCACCCCGGGTGTCGCGGCCTGGCTGGAGCGGGGCGTCAGTCCCGCCGCCGTCCGCCACGCCCTCAGCAGAGGCCTGCCGGAGGGCGGCCCGATCCACCGTCCGGCAGCCTTCCTCGCCCACAGACTGGAAGCCGAACTGCCGGCCTGGTCACGCTCGTTCGACCGACTGGGGCCGGTGGAGCCACCCGTACGGCATCGGCTCCACAACTGCGACGTGTGCGACCACGCCTACCGAGGCCCGGAACCGGGTCGCTGCCCCGGGTGCGTCAGCCGACCTTGAACGTGATGCTCGTGGGCGCGCCGTAGCGGCCGTACGTGTCACCCACCTCGACCTGGACCATGTAGGTACCGATGGATGTCGGCCGCCAGGTCAGCGTGTTCTCGGTGGTGGTGCGGGTGAAGCCGTTCGGGCCGGCGACCAGCCAGCGGTAGCGCCCCGGCGTATGCCCCGGCTGTGACGCCGGGGTCGCAGTCACCGTGACGTCCTGGCCGAAGCCGTGGCCCGCGCAGTCGTTGGCGGTGCACTCGGTGAACGGGGCGGACAGAGTGAGGGTCGCGGCCGCGGGCGCCTCCGGGGTGGCCGGGGTGAGGCGGTCCGCCGCGGTGGTCGGGGACGGGGCCGAGTCGAGGCCGTTCTGGTCGACGGTGGTCACGTAGTACCAGGCCTTGCCCGCGGCGGCCGTCGTGTCGTCGAAGACCTGGGCGGTGACCGGGCGTTCCGTCAGCAGGGTCCAGGCGCCGTTCGGGTCCGTGCGGCGGTACACGCGGTAGCCCTGGTCGTTGAGGGTCCAGGGGATGGCGAGCCGGGTGGCGCTGTCCATCGGGGTCGCGGTCGGGGCGCCGGGCGCGGCCAGCGCGGAGGCCGCGGGGCGTGTGGCCGTGGCGGTCGCGGAGACCGGCGAGATGTTGCCCGAGTGGTCGACGGCGTACACGCGGTACGAGGTGGGGACGCCGGCGGTCGCCGTCGCGTCCAGGTAGGAGGTGCCGAGGACGATGCGCGGGCCGCCGCCGTCGGTGCTCTCGGGGGTCGACACCCACACCTCGTAGTGCGCGGTGTCCTCCGTGGCCGCCTGCCAGCGGACGTTGTTGCCCGCGGTCGTGCCGTCCGCCGTCACGTCCTGCACCTGGGAGGGCGGGGTGACGTCGGGCTCGCCGGTGTCGGCGACCGCGGACGGGGCGGAGACGTTGCCCGCGGCGTCCCGGGCGACCACCTGGTAGTACCAGCGGGGGGTGGTGGAGAACGACGGCGTGTCACGGAACGAGGTGTCGGTCAGCCATCCCGAGACGGCGGTGTAGGTCCCGTCGGCGGCGGCCGCCCGCCGCACCTGGTAGCCGGTGGCACCGGCCGAGGTCTGCCACTTCGCCGTGACGCCGCCCTCGGACCGCTCGACCGCGAGGCCGGCGGGAGCGGCGGGCGCGGTCTTGTCGGCCGTGGTGACGGCGAGTTCGGCGGAGGCGGCGGAACGGTTGCCCGCCTTGTCGACGGCCCGGATCCGGTACTGGTACGCGGCGCCGGTGGCCGGCGGGGCGTCGGTGTACGGGGAGGACGTGGTCGTCGCCAGGTACTCCCACGTGCTCGCGGTCGCCGCCTTGCGGTAGACGCGGTAGTTCGCCAGGTCCATCTCGACGTTCTTGGCCCAGGACAGCGTGGCCTTGCGCGTGCCGTTGTCGTAGACGGCCTTGAATCCGGCCGGAGCGAGCGGCGCCGTCTTGTCGTATGTGGCCGAAGTGCGGGGCACGTACGTGTACTTGACCTGTGCGGTGCCGGTCCAGTTCACGTAGTCGACGCGGAGGGTGTGCCGGCCCTTGGGGACGGTCAGGTTCACGGTCTTCGCGTGTGACGAGCCGGTGTTGGACCACAGGTCGATCTTGCGGCTGCCGTCCAGGTAGACGCGGATGCCGTCGTAGCCGGAGGCGGCGAAGGTGAACGGGCCGCCGGAGCCGAAGTCGCGGGTGACGGACCAGCGCACGCCGAAGTTGTTCGTGGGCAGGCCGGTGGCCGGGGCGCCGGTGCCCCATTTCTGGTCGATCGCCGAGTCGCAGTCGGTCTTCTTCGGCGTACCGGAGAACGTGGTGTTGGCGAAGAACTCCCGCTTGAAGACGGGAGAGGCGCAGGTGACGGTCGCGGCGCCCGCGGCCGGGACGGCGGCGCACAGCAGGCCGGCGGTGGTGGCCGCCACCAGGAGTGCGGCACCGAGGGGTCTGGCGGATGTCATGGCGGTCCTGAGAGGAGTGGAGTTCCTGAAGGGAAGGGAAGGGAAGGGGAAGAGCGGGGGCTATTTCAGCGCCACGCTGTCGCCCGTGGCCGTCACCGGGCTCGTCGTGCCCGAGCCCGCGAACTTCCAGCGCCAGGTGCCGGACGCGTTCGCCGTGAGCGTCGTCTTCAGCTTGCCCGCGCTGTCCGTGGTCGCGGACTTGACCGTGGTGTAGGTCGAGGTGCCGGACTTCTTGAACTGGAGGGAGACGGACTTGCCTGCGTAGCCCCAGTAGGCGTTGGAGTCCCAGCTGGCGCGGGTCAGGGTGCCGGTCACCGTCAGGGTGCGGCCCTTCACCACCGGCTCGGGGGTGGCCTGGGTGGCGGTGAGCTTGGCGTAGCGCTTGATCCTTACCGTCTTGCTGGTGTCCAGGGTGTAGAAGTCCTGGTCGTTCGCCGCCGCCTCGGCGTCGAGGTGCCAGGTGCCCGCGTCGGCGTTGCGCAGGTCCGCGTAGTCGTCGGAGGCGTTCGCGTCGAAGGAGTACTTCCAGGCGCACTTCATCGTCGTGGACGTGGGGCGGGTGCAGGACGCGGAGTAGGGGAACGCGATGCGGCCCGCGGGGCTGACCAGTTTGCCGCCGTAGATGCCCTTGATCCCCGAGCCGTCCTTGGCGGTCGCCGTCACGGTCAGGTACTGGGTGGCGCTGACGCCGACGTTCACCGTCGACTTGCTGAACGTGACCGACGTGAACGTGGTGTCCCCCTTGTGGGTGTCCGCCTGCGCGGCGGGCGTGAGGAAGGGGAGCAGCACGAGGGCGCCGCCCGCGACGGTGGCGGCCGTACGGATTCGCATGGTTCTCCAGGCAGAACGGTCCGGATCTTCGACGCTTCGTCCGGGCGTGGAGAAGACACGTGGAGGGTTCGCTTGGTTGTACGGCGGGTGTACGGGCTTCGTACAACCTTCCGGGCAGGTCAGGGGTCATGAAGCCGATACGCCGCTCCCCACCCGTTTTTCTTGCCTCGTCCGAGAGGCCGAGAGGATCCCGTTGCACAAGAAGAGATCCGGCGCCGCCGCTGTCGCGGGGGCGCTGTCCGTCGCCGCGGTCGGCGGGCTGCTCGCCGTCGCTCCCCAGGCGGCCGCCGCCACGACCTGCTCCACCAACGTCTACCAGCGGTCCTTCTACAAGAACACGACGTTCTCCGGCACTCCGGTGAAGACCGACTGCGACAGCGCCATCAGCCAGAACTGGGGCACGGGCTCCCCGGCCACCGGCGTGCCCACCAACAACTTCGGCGTGCGCTGGTCCGTGACCCGTGACTTCGGCTCCGGCGGCCCGTTCACGTTCAACGTGTCCGCCACCGACGGCGTCCGCGTGTACCTGGACGGCGTCCGCAAGATCGACCTCTGGCAGGGCACCGGCGACACCGCCCGCTCCAAGAGCGTCAACCTCACCATGCCGTCCGGCAAGCACACCCTGCGCGTCGACTACGTCAACTGGACCGGCGCCGCCAAGGTCTCCTACACGTACGCGCCCCGCACCTCGGCCACGTACGACTCGGTGAAGCCGCTCGCGCCGACCGGTGTGAAGACCGCGTACGACACCACCACGCGCCGCACGACCGTCTCCTGGTCCGCCAACAAGGAGATGGACCTCGCCGGGTACAGCCTGTACCGCAGGGAGGCGCGGACGGGGAGCACGTGGACGAAGGTCGCGTCCACGACCACCGGCCGCAGCTACACCGACCCGCTCGTCAACCCCGACGACCGCACGCCGTACTACTACGAGGTCCGCGCCAGGGACAAGGCCGGCAACACCTCGTCCGGCTCCGCCGACACCATCGTGCGGCCGGTCCCCACGGCGACCGGGATGACCGGCTCGTACGACCCGGAGACCCGCCGGGTCAGCCTGAAGTGGACGCAGAACACCGAGCCGCACTTCGACCACTACACCGTCATGTCGAACGAGATGATCGACGGGCGCGGCACGTGGGTGGCCATCGGCACCACCAAGGGCAACACCTGGACCACCGATCCGGTCGTCGCCGACGGTGAGGCCAACCAGTACAAGGTGATCGTCACCAACGACGGCGGCACCACCGAGTACGTGGGCAACGGCTCCCTCAACGCGTACGCCGAGAACGAGGTCTGGCTCAACATCCCGGACCAGATCGGCCCGGCCTACGCGCCCCAGCTGAGCCCGCTCGTGCGCTGCGACGCCGGTGTCCGCGTCACCGTGTCCGACTCCACGCCCGCCCCGATCCGCGACTTCGTCGGGTTCCAGGTCGAGCGCCGCGAGGCCGGCACCACCGGCGACTGGACCGTCGTCCTGCACCAGGGCTTCGACCCGCGCACCGACATGCCCAGCGCCACCACCTGCGACGGGCTGCAGACGGACGGGCGCACCTACGAGTACCGGGCGTTCACCTACGACCCGTCCGGGAACCTCTCCCCGGCCACCGAGATCCAGTCGATCCGCGTCGACGACATCTCCTGGCCCACCACCGGCTGACCGGCACGCGGCACGGTTCATGGGCCCGCCCATACTGGGCCCATGACCGAGATCCGTACCCCTCGCCTCCTCCTGCGCCGCTGGCTGCCCGACGACGACCTGGTCCCGCTCGCCGAGATCCAGGCCGATGCGGCGGTGATGCGGTACGTCGGTGACGGCGCACCGCGCTCCCTCGACGAGACCGCCGAGGACATCGAGCGCTG
The DNA here is from genome assembly GCF_042749255.1 of Streptomyces sp. NPDC059524. NCBI lineage: Bacteria > Bacillati > Actinomycetota > Actinomycetes > Kitasatosporales > Streptomycetaceae > Streptomyces > Streptomyces sp. NPDC059524. The sequence goes on from NZ_JBHYTK010000022.1 coordinate 7,746, forward strand.
GGAGGAGGAGTGGGACGACGAGGGGTTCGGGATCTTCGCCGTCGAGCTGCTCGGATCGGGCGAGCTCGCCGGCGCCGTCGGCCTCCACGTGCCGGACGCCCCGGCTCCGGTCGCCGGGCACATCGGCATCCAGTGGCGGCTCGGCCGGCAGTTCTGGGGGCAGGGGTACGCCTCCGAGGCGGCCCAGGCGACGCTGGAGTTCGCCCTCCAGGACCGGGGCATCGACCGGGTCGTCGCGGCCACCGCGGAGGGCGACACATCGTCCGTGAAGGTGCTGGCCAAGCTGGGCATGGAGTTCACCGGCGAGGCCGACGGCATGCGGCTGTACGCGATCGACCTCACCGAGTACGAGGGCTGAGCCCTCCCTCATTACCTTCGGCGTAATCGCGGTCCCGGGCACGCCCCGGCACTCTGAAGTCACCGGAACCCGGGCGGCGCACTCCGTCCGGGCTCCGGCCCCGACAGACGTAGTGACGACGCCCAGGAGGCCGACCGCCATGACGACCACCGGAACCAGCCGCACCGTCCACGAGGCCGCCGCCGACCGCTACTTCGAGGCGTGGAACGCCCGCGGCGCCGAGGCCCGCGCCAAGGCCGTCGCCGCCGCCTGGACCGAGGGCGGCACCTACACCGACCCGCTCGCCGACGTCGCCGGACACGAGGGCGTCGCCGCGGTCATCGCGGCCGCGCACGAGCAGTTCCCCGGCTTCTTCTTCCGCCCGCTCGGGGCCGTCGACGGGCACCACGGCATCGCCCGCTTCGGCTGGGAGCTCGTCTCCGAGGCCGACGGGTCCGCGCCGGTCGCCGGCTTCGACGTGGTCGAGCTCGACGAGGACGGCCGGATCCGTTCGGTCCACGGCTTCCTCGACCGGGTCCCTATGTCTTCATAAAAGGAATCTAAGGACCCGGTTTCGTTGCATTGTGGCTTCACCTCTTGACGCTCGGTGGGCGGCCGAGTTGGCTTCGAGCCACCTCGGTCGCACCACTGCGGCCATGTCAGGGAGGTATCCGCACATGAACACGCGCATACGATGCGTCACGACGACCGGCGTCGTATCCGTCCTCTTGGTCTCGCTCTCGGCCTGTGGTGGTCTGCTGCCCGGTGGGGACGGTGGCAGCAGCGAGCCCACGCACAAGGGAAACGATGTCAAGATCGGTCTGCTCCTGCCGGAGAAGGAGACGACCCGCTACGAGAAGTTCGATCACCCGGGCATCGAGGCCAAGGTCGCCGAACTCACCGAGAGCCAGGGCGAGCTGGTCTACGCGAACGCGGAGCAGGACGCGCAGCAGCAGAGCCGCCAGTTGCAGCGCATGATCGACGCGAAGGTCGACGCGCTGATCGTGGACCCGGTCGACGCCGAGGCGATCGCGCCGTCCGTCCAGAAGGCGAAGGACGCGGGGATCCCCGTCATCGCGTACGACCGGCTCGCGCAGGGCCCCGTCGACGCGTACGTCGGCTTCGACAACGAGCTGGTCGGCCAGACCCAGGGCAAGGAACTGCTCCTCGCGCTCGGTGACAAGGCGGGTAAGAGCAGCCAGGTCGTCATGATCAACGGTGCGCCGTCCGACCCGAACGCCGCCCAGTTCAAGGAGGCCGCGCGCGCCGAGCTGGCGAACACGGTCACCGTCGCGAAGTCCTACGACACCGCCGACTGGAAGGCGCAGAACGCCAAGGCGGAGATGAAGCAGGCCATCACCTCGATCGGCGCGGGCCGCATCGCGGGGGTGTACTCGGCGAACGACGGCATGGCCGCGGGCGTCGTCGAGGCGCTGCGCGAGGCCGGCGTGACGAAGATGCCGCCCATCACGGGGCAGGACGCGGAGCTCGCGGCGGTGCAGCGGATCCTCACCGGTGACCAGTACATGAGCGTCTACAAGCCGTACGCCAAGGAGGCCGCGACGGCCGCCGAGATGGCGGTGCGGATCGCTCAGGGCCGCACGATCGAGTTCGAGGCGCTCGCGGCGGACCGCACGAACAGTCCGACGACGAAGCAGATCCGCACGGCGAGCGTGAGTGTCGTGGCGCTGAAGCGGGACAACATCAAGTCCACGGTGATCAAGGACAAGTTCTTCAAGGTGTCCGAGATCTGCACGGCGAAGTACGCGGCGGCGTGCGCGGAGGCGGGGCTGACGAAGTAGTCCGGCCGGTGCGGTGGCCGGGCGCCGCGTCTCACTCGCCGCTGTGCAGGATCCCCGACTCGGCGATCCGGTAGCCGAGCTGGGCGCGGCTCTCGCTGCCCAGCGCGGCCGCCAGCTTGGCGATGTGGAGCCGGACCGTGCGGATGTTGACGCCGAGCCGCTCCGCGATGACGGCGTCCGTGTGCCCCTCGATGAGCAGCGCGGCGATGGTCCGCTGGCGGTTCGTCGGGTCGCTGTGCGGGGCCGGACCCGGCGCGGTCGCGGGGTGCATGGGCGTGGCGAGGCGCCACAGCCGCTCGAAGGTGGTGACCAGGTAGGAGATCAGGGCCGGGTGGCGGATCTCCATGGCGACGGTCCGGTCGGTGCTGGCGGGGATGAAGGCGACGGAGCGGTCCAGGAGGACGAGGCGCTCGGTGACCTCGTCGAGGGTGCGCACCTCCACGCGGCCGTCGAGCTGCTCGTAGTGGGCGCGGACGGCGGGCGAGTGGCGTGAGGCGTGCTGGTACAGGGTCCGCATGTGGCAGCCGCGGGCGAGCAGCTCCTGCTCGCGAGGGAGGACCATGGCCAGCTGGTCGGGTGGCCGGAAACCGCCGGGCTGGATGGTGAGCAGTTCCTGGGAGGCGCCGCGCATGGCTTCGGCGATGGCCGCGTTGATCCGCTGGAAGCCCATGAGGATGGAGATCATCGGGGAGTCGGGGACGGCGGCGCGGCGGGCGTCCAGCTCCATGAGCGGGGCGAAGGCGGCGGCGAGCCGGGCCTCGCGGCTGCGGCGCTGCGCTATTTCGTCCTCGATGCTGTTCAGGAGGGCCGGCAGGGCGACGGCGGGGGCCACGGGGCGGAGCCAGTCCGCGTCGCCGGGGTCGGGCCGCAGGAGGCCGAGTTCGGCCAGGCAGGGCGCGGTGGACGCGTCGGACCTGCGCAGCCGGCCCCAGTGCAGCGCGTGCGCGTAGAGCCGCGAGCCTTCCTCGCAGAACTCCTCGGCTCCGTGCGGGTGGGCCTTGGCGGTCACGCGTCGCTCTCTCTGCTCGGCAGGTCCGGTTCGTGGTCCAGGATCCCCGATCGGGCGATCAGGAAGCCGAGCTGGGCCCGGCTCCCGCTGCCGAGGGCGGCCGCGATCTTCGCGATGTGGGCGCGGCAGGTGCGGACGTTCATCCCGAGGCGGCGGGCGATGGCCTCGTCGACGTGGCCCTCGATCAGCAGCTTGGCGATGGAGCGCTGGACGCCGGTGATGCCGTCGGTGGCCGGTGGGTACGGGGGCTCGTCGAGCAGGGGGGTCGCGCGGCGCCAGAGGTCTTCGAAGACCTTGGTGAGGTACTCGACGAGTCCGGGGTGGCGGAGCTCGAGGGCTACCTGGCGCTCCTCGCCGACCGGGATCAGGGCGACGGTCCGGTCGAAGATCATCAGTCGGTCGATGAGTTCTTCGAGGGTGCGTATCTGTACGTTCTTGCGGTTGATCCGGGCCGCGTAGGCGAGCGTTCCCTGGCTGTGGCGGACGGTGTGCTGGTAGATGGTCCGCATGGCCACGCCGCGGTCCAGGACGGTCTGGCCGCGCTTGAGGGCCACGTTCAGGGTGTTCTCGCTGCGGCCGCCGCCGGGCTGCACGGTGAGCACCTCGAACTTGCACTCCGACGTGAGCTGCTCGATGCCCGCGTTGATCCGGGCGTCGCCCTCCAGGACGGTGATGGCGTGCGTGGCCGGTTCTGCTCGTGCGGTGATGGCCATGAACGGCTCGAAGAGCTCTGTCAGGGCCACGGCGGTCTTGCGCCGCTCCTGTATCTCGCGCTCCAGCGGTGTCAGCCATTGGGCGAGCGCGGCGTTGGGCGGAACCGGGAGGAGCCGGCTCGCGTCGTCCGGATCCGGGTGCAGCAGGGCCGAGGCGAGCAGGCACGGCGCGTCCTCGGCGGTCGCGCGCGCGAGGCGTCCCTCGGCCAGGGCGAGCGCGTAGAGCCGTGCCCCCTCGTCGCAGAGCGGGGTCGAGGGATGAGGATGTGTCGGTTTCGTACCTATTGAGAACAATCTCCACCCCCCAGGGTCCTGAACGTGCAGGAACATGATGCATCGACCCTGTGGCTTTGACGTGCCGGATTGAGACATCGTCTTGGTACAGCCGGGGGAGAGGAACCGACCAAGTGAGGACGAAGCCGACTATGTTGAAGCGCATGCTTCGCTCGGTGGTGATCGCCGCCTTTTCCGCCGGGCTGGCCGCCAGTGTCGCGAGCGGTCTCGATCTCGGGTGGAACGCGAGCCCGGCGAGCACGGTGGCGGCGACCCCGCCGGATCTTGGCTGGAACAGCAGCCCCGCGACCACCGACGGCTCCGCCGTGGCCCCTCCGGACCTCGGATGGAACGTCGCCCCCCAGGACCTCGGCTGGAACGGTCCGGGCGCGTGATCACGCCACCCGACGACAAATCCCTGCGCCGCGAGATGGCGATCGCCTACCGGTCCGGCTGGCACACGGTCGATCTCGTGACGGCGATCCCGAATCCGGGTGACTCGCTCATGGTCACCCTGTTCGGGGAGCCGATCGTCGTGGCGCGGGACGACGACGACGACATCCGGGCCTACCGGTGTCTGCGTCGGCCGCGCGGCGCCCCCCAGCCGGTGCGGACCGTCGTCCGGTACGGAATGATCTTCGTCAACCTCGACCAGCGGGACCACCAGCTGGTCGGCGAGACGACCGGCACCACAGCCACCCCCCGCAGTGCCTGACGCGATTCCCCCGTCGTTGTAGATCGCGCAGGTGCTTCCCCCCGCAGCGGCGTCACCGTGGAACCTGAACCACGGTGGCGCCGCTGCAGTTTTCGCGCGGGACCGCCGCGCCGCGGCTCAGTCGTCGAAGACGCCGTTGCCCGTCGCACGGGTCACCGCGATCTCGATCACGATCCGGTCCGGATTGGGCCGGGGCGTACGCGTGTACCGCTCCGCGTACCGCCGCTCCGCGTCCGCGACGCTCTCCCGGTCCGCGCGCACCGTCGCCGTCCCCTCCAGCGTCGCCCAGCGCCGGCCGTCCACCTGGCAGACCGCCACCCGGGCCGCGCCCGCCGCCTGGAGCACGTGGACCGCCTTGCGCGTGGTCCTGCTCGTGATCACCCGGGCCACCCGGCGCTCGGCGTCGTAGGTCACGCCGACCGGGACGACGTGCGGGGTGCCGTCCGCGCGCAGGGTCGTGAGGGTGCACAGGTGCCGTTCCCGCCAGAAGTCCAGGAAGGCCTGCGCCGGATCGTCCAGGTCGATGCGCTTCGCCATGCCCGGAACCTATCCCGGGACACCTCCCTGGCTTACCTTGAGCGGAATAGACTCAACTTTGTGTACGCTGAATAAGTCAGAGTTGTCGTAGGAGGACCCCGGACGGGGTCGGACGTGGAGGAGAACGAGTACGTGGACGCCGAGCTGACGAACCGGAGCCGTGACGCGATCAACGCGGCCACCAGCCGGGCCGTGTCCGGGGGACACCCGGATCTGACCCCGGCGCATCTGCTGCTTGCCCTGCTGGAGGGGCAGGACAACGAGAACATCGTCGATCTGCTGGCCGCCGTCGAGGCCGACCAGGCACAGATCCGGGCCGGCGCCGAGCGCGTGCTCGCGGCCCAGCCCAGCGTGACCGGCTCGACGGTCGCGCCCCCGCAGCCCAACCGCGAGCTGCTCGCGGTCATCGCCGACGCGGCGGAGCGGGCCAAGGAGCTGGGCGACGAGTTCCTCTCCACCGAGCATCTGCTGATCGGGACCGCAGCGAAGGGCGGCGCGACCGGTGACGTACTGATCCAGAACGGGGCCGGTGCGAAGGCGCTGGCCGAGGCGTTCGCGAAGAGCAGGGGAGGACGCCGGGTGACGACACCCGACCCGGAGGGCTCGTACAAGGCCCTGGAGAAGTTCGGCACCGACTTCACCGCCGCCGCGCGCGAGGGCCGGCTCGACCCGGTCATCGGCCGCGACCAGGAGATCCGCCGCGTGGTGCAGGTGCTCTCGCGCCGCACGAAGAACAACCCGGTGCTCATCGGCGAGCCCGGCGTCGGCAAGACCGCCGTCGTCGAGGGCCTCGCCCAGCGCATCGTGAAGGGCGACGTCCCGGAGTCGCTGAAGAACAAGCGGCTCGTCTCCCTGGACCTCGGCGCGATGGTCGCCGGCGCGAAGTACCGCGGTGAGTTCGAGGAGCGGCTCAAGACCGTCCTCTCCGAGATCAAGGAGAGCGACGGCCAGATCATCACGTTCATCGACGAGCTGCACACCGTCGTCGGCGCGGGCGCCGGCGGCGACTCCGCGATGGACGCGGGGAACATGCTGAAGCCCATGCTCGCCCGCGGTGAACTGCGCATGGTCGGCGCGACGACGCTCGACGAGTACCGCGAGCGCATCGAGAAGGACCCCGCCCTGGAGCGCCGCTTCCAGCAGGTCCTGGTCGCCGAGCCGTCCGTCGAGGACTCCATCGCGATCCTGCGCGGACTCAAGGGCCGCTACGAGGCGCACCACAAGGTCCAGATCGCCGACAGCGCGCTCGTCGCCGCCGCGACCCTCTCCGACCGGTACATCGCCTCCCGCTTCCTGCCCGACAAGGCCATCGACCTCGTCGACGAGGCCGCGTCCCGGCTCCGCATGGAGATCGACTCCTCGCCCGTCGAGATCGACGAGCTGCAGCGCTCCGTCGACCGGCTGCGCATGGAGGAGCTCGCCCTCGGCAAGGAGACCGACCCGGCCAGCAGGCAGCGCCTCGACAAGCTGCGCCGCGACCTCGCCGACAAGGAGGAGGAGCTGCGCGGCCTCACCGCCCGCTGGGAGAAGGAGAAGCAGTCCCTCAACCGCGTCGGTGAGCTCAAGGAGAAGCTCGACGAGCTGCGCGGCCAGGCCGAGCGCGCCCAGCGCGACGGCGACTTCGACACCGCCAGCAAGCTGCTCTACGGCGAGATCCCGACCCTGGAGCGCGACCTGGAGGCCGCGTCCGAGGCCGAGGAGGAGGCGGCGAACGACACCATGGTCAAGGAGGAGGTCGGGCCGGACGACATCGCCGACGTCGTCGGATCCTGGACCGGCATCCCCGCCGGACGCCTCCTGGAGGGCGAGACGCAGAAGCTGCTGCGCATGGAGGACGAGCTCGGCAAGCGGCTCATCGGGCAGGGCGAGGCCGTACGGGCCGTGTCGGACGCGGTCCGGCGCACCCGCGCGGGCATCGCCGACCCCGACCGGCCCACCGGCTCCTTCCTCTTCCTCGGCCCGACCGGCGTCGGCAAGACCGAGCTGGCCAAGGCGCTCGCCGACTTCCTCTTCGACGACGAGCGGGCGATGGTCCGCATCGACATGAGCGAGTACGGCGAGAAGCACTCCGTGGCCCGGCTCGTCGGCGCGCCCCCCGGCTACGTCGGCTACGAGGAGGGCGGCCAGCTCACCGAGGCGGTGCGGCGGCGCCCGTACAGCGTGGTGCTGCTCGACGAGGTCGAGAAGGCGCACCCCGAGGTCTTCGACGTGCTGCTCCAGGTGCTCGACGACGGGCGGCTCACCGACGGGCAGGGCCGCACGGTCGACTTCCGCAACACGATCCTGATCCTCACGTCGAACCTGGGCAGTCAGTACCTCGTCGATCCCCTGACCTCCGCCGAGGAGAAGAAGCGGCAGGTCCTGGACGTCGTACGGGCCTCCTTCAAGCCGGAGTTCCTGAACCGGCTGGACGACCTGGTCGTCTTCTCCGCGCTGGAGAAGGACGAGCTGCGGCGCATCGCCGGGCTGCAGATCGACCGGCTCGCCAGGCGGCTCGCCGAGCGGCGGCTCACGCTCGACGTCTCCGACGCGGCACTGGACTGGCTGGCGGAGGAGGGCAACGACCCGGCCTACGGGGCGCGGCCGCTGCGGCGTCTCGTCCAGACGTCGATCGGTGACCGGCTCGCCCGGGAGATCCTCTCCGGGGAGGTCACGGACGGGGACACGGTGCGGGTGGATGCCTTCGGCGACGGGTTGATCGTGGGGCCGGCGACGGGGAAGTCGCTGTAGGGCCGGCCGATCGTCTGCCGGGTCGCGGTCGATTGCCGGCCGCGGCCCCGGTGGGGGCTGGTCGCGCAGTTCCCCGCGCCCCTATGGAGATGCGCACTTCGTGCGCCATCTCCATAGGGGCGTCGGCGCATCGGGGAAATGCGACCCGAAGGGTCTGCATTTCAGGGGCGCGGGGAACTGCGCGACCAGCCCACCACCGGGCCGCACGCCGGGAGCGAACAGGACACGGCAGACGGGGGGCCGGGCTTGCCCCCGGGGGCCCCCTCTGAGAGAGGATGAGTTGTATCCATACGAAGGGACAGACATGAGCATCGACCCGTCCTCGATTCCGAACTTCGGGGCGCAGCCCGATCCCCAGGGGGCGGGACCGTCGGGCCCCGTCATCCCCGACCAGGACCTGGTCAAGCAGCTGCTCGACCAGATGGAGCTCAAGTACGTCCTCGACGAAGAGGGCGACCTCGCCGCTCCGTGGGAGGAGTTCCGCACCTACTTCATGTTCCGCGGCGAGGGCGACCAGCAGGTCTTCTCGGTGCGGACGTTCTACGACCGCCCGCACGGCATCGAGTCCAAGCCGCAGCTCCTGGAGTCCATCGACGACTGGAACCGCCGGACGCTGTGGCCGAAGGTCTACAGCCACACCCACGACGACGGCCAGGTCCGCCTCATCGGCGAGGCCCAGATGCTGATCGGCACCGGTGTCTCCCTGGAGCACTTCGTGTCGTCGACCGTCAGCTGGGTCCGCGCCGCGATCGAGTTCGACCGCTGGCTCGTGGAGCAGCTCGGCCTGGAGGCCGAGGTCGACTCGGCCGAGGACGAGAAGCCCGAGGACGACTCGGAGTAGGACCGAGGCCTACAGCGGGGTGTGCGCGTAGACGACGAGATACGCCCCGTACGCCGTCGAGAACCCGGCCAGCGCGCCAAGGACCGTCAGGGCCTGCGCGGGCCGGGTTCTCCATGTCCGGGCCAGCGCGGCCGCGAGGGGCAGCAGCAGCGGGAACGCGGGCAGCAGGAAGCGCGGCTTGGACTCGAAGAAGCCGGAGCCGCCCACCGCGACGAGCAGCAGGACCCCGCTGTACACGAGCAGCGGCAGCGGGGCGCGGTCCAGGAGCAGGAGCACGTAGAGCAGGACGGCGGCCGCGACGATCAGCAGGCTCATCGTCCTGGGCACGGCGAACCGGTCCCCGTGCAGCAGCAGCTCCTTCACCGTGCGGGCCGCGCCCGCCCCGAGGTCGAAGGACGAGCCCCAGTGCCGCTGCACGGTGAAGTAGCCGCCGAGCGGATCACCGGTGCGCACCCCGACCCACAGCACGTACGCGCACCAGCCCATCGGCGCGAGCAGCGCGCCCGTCCACAGCCTGGGGACGACGCGGCCGCGCCGGCGGAGGACTTCGAGCAGGGCCGCGGCGACGACGGCGGCGGCGACCGCGCAGCCGTTGGGGCGGGCGAGGCCTGCGAGGGCGGCGAGGGAGCCGGCCCACAGCCAGTTCCCGTTCAGGACGGCGTACAGCGCCCAGGCGGCGAGCGCGGTGAGCAGCGGTTCCGTGTAGCCGAGCGACAGTACGACCGCGTGCGGCAGCAGGCCCCAGAGGACGACGGCCAGGGACGCGGTGACCGGGCCGTACAGGCGGGCGGCGACGCGGTGGATGCCGAGGGCGGCGGCGAGCGCGGCGGTCCAGGCGACGAGGAGGCCGCAGGCGCCGCCGGACAGGAACGGCAGCAGGGTGCGCAGGGCGCGGATCAGGGCGGGGTAGAGCGGGAAGAACGCGAGGTCGCTCTGGACGATGTCGGGTCCGAAGCGCAGGGTGCGGGCGCCGTAGCCGTGCGCGGCGATCCCCAGGTACCAGAGCGAGTCCCAGGTGCGGCCGAGCACGGCGAGCGGCCGCTGCCCGCCGAGCCAGGCCGCGAGGGCGAGGGCGGCGGCCCCGGTGAGCCGGGCCGCGGCGAACAGGCCGAGCGCGGTCAGGGCGGAGGAGGGGCGCCTCGGGGGACGGATCCGGCGCGGCACGGGGACGGCCGCCGCCCCCTCCCGCTCCCCGGCCACCTGCGCGAACTGCTGCTGGGTCACACCACCGCACCCTGAGCGGCGCGCGCGCCCCGCGCCACCCGAACGCCTCCGCCCGGACCCAGCTCGTCCCGGATCGGGTGGGCCGCGCGGGTGACCCGGCGCGGCGACGTGACAACCCTCCCGGCGGGGTTCTTCCGGACGGACTCTCTCTGACGGGCCCTCCCGGCGGGGCCCTCCCGGACGGGCCCTCTCTGACGGATCCTCCCGGACGGGCTTTTCCGGGCGGGTTCTCTCGGCCGAGCCTTCTCGGAGGGGCTCTTCCGGAGGGGCCCTCTCTGACGGGCTCTTCCGGAGGGCCCCCTCCAGCCGGGCTCTTCCGGACCGGCCTTCTCGGACGGGATCCTGCAGCCGGCCCCTCTCGGACGGGCTCGTCCAGCCGGACCCCTCCCGGACGGGCTCGTCCAGCCGGGCTCTTCTGGCTACGCCTTGAGGCGGGTCACCGCGTCGCTCAGTACCTCGTCGCGCTTGCAGAAGGCGAAGCGGACGAAGGGGGCGCCGGCCGTGCGGTCGTCGTAGAAGACCGCGTTCGGGATGGCGACGACGCCGCAGCGTTCGGGCAGGGCGCGGCAGAACGCGAAACCGTCGTCGAAGCCCAGGGGACGGATGTCGGTGGTGATGAAGTAGGTGCCCTGGGGGCGGAAGACCGTGAAGCCCGCGTCCGTGAGACCGGCCGCGAGCAGGTCCCGCTTGGCGGTCATCGAGGCGCGGAACTCCTCGAAGTAGGAGTCGGGCAGCGCCAGCGCCTCGGCGACCGCGTACTGGAAGGGGCCCGCGGAGACGTACGTGAGGAACTGCTTGGCCGAGCGGACCGCGGTGACCAGCTCCGGCGCGGCGGTCACCCAGCCGACCTTCCAGCCCGTGAACGAGAACGTCTTGCCGCTCGACCCGATCGTCACGGTCCGCCCGCGCATCCCGGGCAGCGTGGCGAGCGGCACGTGCTCGGCGTCGTCGTAGGTCAGGTGCTCGTACACCTCGTCCGTGACGACGAGCAGGTCCCGCTCCACGGCGAGCTCGGCGACGGCGGTCAGCTCGGCGCGCGTCAGGACGGTGCCGGTCGGGTTGTGCGGGGTGTTGATCAGGAGGAGCCGGGTGCGGGGCGTGATCGCGTCGCGCAGCTCGTCCAGGTCGAGGCGGAACGATCCCTCGTGCGGGCGCAGGGTCACCGGGACCCGGGTGCCGCCCGCGAGCGCGATGCTCGCCGCGTACGAGTCGTAGTACGGCTCCAGGGCGACGACCTCGTCGCCGGGCTCGACCAGGGCGAGCAGCGAGGCCGCGATGGCCTCCGTCGCGCCGGCGGTGACGAGCACCTCGGTGTCGGGGTCGAACTCCAGGCCGTAGCGGCGCCGCTGATGGTCCGCGATCGCGGTGCGCAGCTCGGGGACGCCGGGACCCGGCGGGTACTGGTTGCCCCGGCCGTCGCGCAGCGCCCGCACCGCGGCCTCCCGGACCTGCTCGGGCCCGTCGGTGTCGGGGAAGCCCTGCCCGAGGTTGATGGCGCCGGTCCGCACGGCCAGCGCGGACATCTCCGCGAAGATCGTGGTCCCGAACTCGGCGAGACGGCGGTTCAGCAGAGGGCGCGCGCTGGAGGTCATGCGGGCCATCCTCCGCCGAACCTCTGGACTTCCTCAACTCTGCTTTGGCTTCGATCCGGTGCGGGAATCCCCACTCCACGCCGGTAGCGGCGGCCCTCGGGGATCACGGGGATTCCGAGGGGTTCGGGGGAACGGAAGGAGGACCGGTGATGGAAGCAGTCGTCATCGTGGTCTTCGTCGCGGTGGTCGTCGCCATCGTGATCGGTACGGCTCGTGCGGGCGGCAGCAAGCCGCAGCGCACGTCTTTGAAGAAGAGCGGCGCCCGCGGCGCCCGGCGCGGCGGCAGCAACAGCAACAGCTGGTGGGCGGGCGGCGGGAACTCGTCGGTGGGGAGCTCCTGCTCCTCCTCGTCCTCCGGTTCGTCCGGACACCACGGCCACTCGTGCGGCAGCTCCTCCTCCTGCGGGAGCAGCGGTTCCTCCTGCGGGGGCGGCTCGTCGTGCGGCGGCGGGGGCGGGTGCGGCGGCGGCAGCTGACGCCGGCCCGGGAGGTGCGGCTCACGCGGGGACCACTGACACGGGGCAGTGGTGTCCGGGTGGGCCGCACGCGCGTACGGGCGCACATCTGGACCAGTGGCGACTCGGACATCCGTCCGGTCACGTACCCGCAGGTGGTGCGCCGGGCGCGAAAGGTCGCACGGAAAGTTGAACAGTTGAGCTGCACGGCGCCCGAGGGGATGGAAACCCTCCGAAAGTTGGGTAAAAACGCTGTGAGGTCGGGGCCGCCCATGATTCCCTTTAAGCGTCAACTCAGCCCTCGTACTACGTACTCATCGCGTTCGCGTGGGCACGAGCCGGTCCCTTTGACGTAGCCGGCCCCATCTCCCTTTGCGTGCTAGCGGAGCCGACCCATGCTCACGACCCTGAACACCGCCTACTCCGACACCAGTGCGGCCGACCTGGCCTGGACACTCGGACGCGAGCCCCTTCCCGCGCTCGCCACACTCGACATCGAACTCGCGGGCGCGAAGATGCAGTTGCGTCTTCTCGGCGCCTCTCACCAGGTGCTCCTCGAGGAGGAGAGCGGCGCCTGCTCGGAGACCGTCGCCTGTATGCCCGGCAGCAGCACCCCGCTCCCGCTCGGCGTCGCCAAGCGGGTGGGCGACTGGGAGTACGAATTCGCCGCCCGGGTCGAACATCTGACGGAAGGGCAGTTCGCGGGGCGCGCCCAGGAACTGCTCGCCCTCGTCGCCGATCATCCGAACGGGCTCGCGGGCGTCTTCCCGGGCAGCCCGCACGCCTTCACGGCGATGCTCGCCCACCGCCACGAGGGCCAGGTGCACTGGCGCACCTGGCACGCCTACCCGCAGGACGGCCAACTCGTCGCCACCCGCAGCCGGGTCGGCGTCCGCGTCCCGGTCGGCGCGATGGCCTAGGTCCCGTCCGGTGCGGGGTATGCGTCCCGGGCCCTGTTCCACACGTGTGGGTGACAGGGTGCGGTCATGTGGTGACGTAGCGTTCCAGGAGTGATCGAACCGCACGCGCCCGCCCCGCCCGGGGGCGCCGGGACACCCCGGCCCCTGGGCGCGCCGGAGCGTGCCCGCGCCCCGCTGCCGGTGAAGCCCGGCACGGGCCGGTTCCTGGTCCTCGTCGGCGTCTTCGTGTGCGCGGCTTGCGGACTCGTCTACGAGCTGGAACTGGTGGCGCTCGCCTCCTACTTGATGGGCGACTCGGTCACCCAGGCCTCCGTCGTGCTGTCCGTCATGGTCTTCGCCATGGGCATCGGCTCCCTCGCCGCCAAACGGCTGCGCTTCCGGGCGGCCGCCGGCTTCGGCATGGTCGAGGCCGTGCTCGCGCTCGTCGGCGGGTGCAGCGCGATGGCCCTGTACGCGGTCTTCGCCTGGACCGGCGACTGGGGCGGGGCCTGGCGCGACGGACCCCGCTTCCTGCTCGTCGGGTTCTCCCTCGCGATCGGCGTGCTCATCGGCGCCGAGGTGCCGCTGCTCATGGTCCTCATCCAGCGGATCCGCAGACAGGATCCCGGCGGCGCCGTCGCCGACCTGTTCGCCGCCGACTACGTGGGCGCGCTCGTGGGCGGACTCGCCTTCCCGTTCCTGCTCCTGCCGATGCTCGGCCAGCTCACCGGCGCCCTGCTCACCGGGGTGGTCAACGCGGTGGCGGGCGGCGCCCTCGTCCTCGGCCTGTTCCGCCGCGACCTGAGCCCGCGCGGCCGCTGGCTCCTCCTCGCGGCCAACGCGACGGTCCTCGCCGTCCTGGCCTTCGCCTGGCTCCAGGTAGACGCGTTCGAACGGGCGGCGCGGGAAGCGCTGTTCGGGGCGCCCGTGCGGGTCGCCGAGCAGAGCGCGGAGCAGGAGATCGTCCTCACCGGAGACCCCGGCCGGCCGCCCGGTCTCTACCTCGACGGCCGGCTCCGGGCGGGCGGACCCGATGCCCGGCGCCGCGCCACCCGGCTCGTACGGCCCGCGCTCGGGGGCGGGCCGCACGAGCGGGTCCTCGTGCTCGGCGGCGGGGACGGCGTGACCGTGCGGGAGGTGCTCCGCGCGGGCGGCGACGGGGTGCGCCGGGTGGACGTCGTCGACACGGACCCCGCCGTGGTGCGGCTGGCCCGGACCGACCCGGGGCTCGTCGCGCTCAACGGGCGGGCGTTCTCCGATCCCCGGGTGCGGGTGGTCACGGGGGACGTCTTCGCGCGCGTACGGGGCGCGGCCGCGCGGGGCGAGCGGTACGACCTCGTCATCTCCGACCTGCCGGATCCGGCGCTCTCGGTGGACAGCGCGAAGCTGTACTCCGAGGAGTTCTACGGGCTGGTGGAGCGGGTGCTCGGGGACGAGGGGCGGGTGGTGGTCCGCGGCGGGGCGACGGTCGCCTCGACCCTGCGGGGGGCCGGCTTCCAGGTCGTGGGGTACGGGCCCGGCTATGCCGTCGGGGGTGAGGGAGCGGTGCCGCGGCTGTGGGGCGTGCGGGTGGCCGAGGTCGACCTGGGACGGGCTCCGTCGACGCTGGTGCATCCGCGCTATTGACGCCTATGGCCCAGCGGCCCGAGTCCGTCTCGCGGCAGCCCCTCCGTCGTGGCTGGCCGCGCCCCGCGACGGAGTCGCTGAGAGACACAGCCCCGCGCCCCTGAAGGCGCACTTCGTGCGCCCCAGGGGCCCCGGTGGTCGCGCCCTGCGGCGGGGTCGCTGATCGGGGACGCCTCGCGCTCTTGAAGGCGCACTTCGTGCGCTGTCTCGTCGGGGGCTGAGGCATCGGGGAAATGCGACCCGAAGGGTCTGCATTTCAGGGGCGCGGGGAACTGCGCGAGAAGCCCCACCGGCCCGCGGACCCCGATGAAACCGGGACCAGCGGCGGCGAAGAGGGAGACACGTTCCCGACGGCGTCGCTAGGCTCGGGCGGCATGGAGCATGAGGTGTTCGTTCCGGTACCGGCGGAGTCCCTGAGGGCGGTGCTCTGCGACCCCCTCCGCGTGGCCCGGGCCCTGCCCGGGTTCCAGCGTGACGCCTCCGGCGGCGGCGGCCGGCTCAAGGTGCGCATCGGCGGGACCGCCATCACGTACCGCGGCAGCGTCCAGGTCACCGAGACCCCGGACGGCTCGTTCACGCTGACCGGCGACGGCACGGAGGCCCGCGGCACGGGCGCCGTCGCCTTCGAGCTGACGGCCCGGGTCGCCGCGTCGGACGGCGGCTCCCGCGTCACGTTCACCGGCACCGGTACCGGCGACGGCCGCGTGGCCGAGCTGGACGAGGACGCCGTGACCTCCGCCGCCCAGCGCCTGCTCGGCCGCTTCGCGGAGAACCTCGGCACGGAGAGCCAGGACCTGGGCGCGGATGAGCCGGAGGACGAGCTCGTCGATGACATCGACGACGCCGATGACATCGAGGACGCCGAAGGCATCGAGGACGCCGGCGGCGCGGAGGGGCCGGAGGGCGCGGCCGGGCCGGAGGCGCTGTCCGTGTTCGACACCGAGGTGCCGCCCTCCTCGCTCGGCCCCGAGACCGACTTCCAGGGCGACTACGAGGGCGACTTCGAGAACGGCGAGCTCCCGGCGGAGCCCGCCGCCGCGCACGCCCGCCGCACGATGATCGGCCGCAGCGCCGAGGAGGTCGACCACGCCCCGCCGCGCGGCCGCTACGCCCCGGTCCCCGGGCCGGAGGGCGCCGCCGCGAGCGCCACCCTGCGCTGGGCGGCCCCCGCCGCCGCCCTCGTCGTCGCCTCCGTGATCGTCGTGGGCCGCGCCCTGCGCCGACGCCGCTGACGGTGCGCCGCCCCGACACCGCTTAGGCTCAAGGCTCGTGACGACTCAGGAGACGACGCTGACCGCGGGCGACGCGGAAGTGACCGTGGCGCCGGGCAACGGCTGCCGGGTGAGCAGCT
Organism: Streptomyces sp. NPDC059524; assembly: GCF_042749255.1. NCBI lineage: Bacteria > Bacillati > Actinomycetota > Actinomycetes > Kitasatosporales > Streptomycetaceae > Streptomyces > Streptomyces sp. NPDC059524. The sequence goes on from NZ_JBHYTK010000022.1 coordinate 23,850, forward strand.
TGAAGATCGCCGGGACCGAGCTGCTGCGGCAGGGGCAGAAGTACGGCTGCTTCCCGATGGTGCCGTGGTGCGGCCGGATCAGGGACGGCCGGTTCCTGGACGGCGGGCACGTCCGCCAGATGCCGCTCAACTCGCCGCCGCACGCCATCCACGGCTTCGCCCGCGACGCCGAGTGGAAGACGGCCCGTACGAGCGCGGCCGAGGCCGTGTTCACGTACGACCTGACCGAGCCGTGGCCGCACCCCGGGCGGGTCACCCAGATCGTCGCGCTCACCGAGGACAGCCTGACGCTGACGCTCGGCATCGAGACGTACGGCGACTCGTTCCCCGCGCAGGCCGGCTGGCACCCCTGGTTCAACCGGAACCTCGGCGGTGAGGACGTGCGCGTCGACTTCGAGCCCGCCTGGCAGGAGGAGCGCGGCGACGACCATCTGCCGACCGGCCGGCGGATCGACCCGAAGCCCGGCCCGTGGGACGACTGCTTCGGCATGCCGGACGGCGTCGATGTCACGCTCACCTGGCCGGGGCAGCTGGAGGTGAACGTGAAGAGCCGCGAGCCGTGGGTCGTCGTCTACGACGAGCAGGACGCCGCCGTCTGCGTCGAACCGCAGACCGGCCCCCCGAACGGCCTCAACACGCAGCCCCGGCTCGTGACCCCCGTCGATCCGCTGGAGGCGAGCACCACCTGGACCTGGCGACGGCTGTAAAACGCGGCGCTTAAGCTCGTAGGCATGACTTCGAACGACGTGCGCGACGCGCTGCTCCAGCAGATCAAGGACAAGGCCGTGGTGCACGGCAAGGTGACGCTCTCCTCCGGTCTGGAGGCCGACTACTACGTCGACCTGCGCCGGGTCACCCTCGACGGCGAGGCCGCCCCGATGGTCGGGCAGGTGCTGCTCGACCTGACGGCCGACCTCGACTTCGACGCGGTCGGCGGTCTGACGATGGGCGCCGACCCGGTCGCCGGCGCGATGCTGCACGCCTCCGCCGCGCGCGGGCAGCGCCTGGACGCGTTCGTGGTCCGCAAGGCCGCCAAGGCGCACGGCATGCAGCGCCGCGTCGAGGGCCCGGACATCAAGGGCCGCCGGGTGCTCGTCGTCGAGGACACCTCCACGACGGGCGGGTCGCCGCTGGAGGCCGTGCAGGCCGTGCGGGAGGCCGGGGCCGAGGTCGTCGGCGTCGCGACGATCGTCGACCGGGCCACCGGTGCCGCCGAGAAGATCACCGAGGGCGCCGGGGTCCCGTACCTCTTCGCGTTCTCGAAGGACGAGCTCGGCCTGGACTGAGGCGACCGGCCGGTAACCCCACAAGTCTGGAAAGATGGGGGCGACGATGAAGTCACCCCATGGTGCTTGGTGAGGGTCGGACCACCGGTCAGGACACCAGAACAACCCAAACCCGCAACGCGCGCTTCACGAGGAGACGGCAGATGCCCATCGCAACCCCGGAGCAGTACAACGAGATGCTCGACCGGGCCAAGGCGGGGAAGTTCGCCTACCCGGCCATCAACGTCTCGTCGACGCAGACCCTCAACGCGGCCCTCCAGGGCTTCGCGGAGGCCGAGAGCGACGGCATCATCCAGATCTCGACCGGCGGCGCCGAGTACCTCTCGGGCCAGGGCGTGAAGGACATGGTGACGGGCGCGCAGGCCCTCGCCGAGTTCGCGCACGTCGTCGCCGCGAAGTACTCGAACAAGATCGCGCTGCACACCGACCACTGCCCCAAGGGCAAGCTGGACGGCTATGTGCGCCCGCTGCTCGAGATCTCCGCGAAGCGGGTCACCGACGGCGGTCTGCCGCTGTTCCAGTCGCACATGTGGGACGGCTCGGCCGAGACCCTCGCCGACAACCTCGACATCGCCCAGGAGCTGCTCGCCAAGGCCAAGGCGGCGAACATCATCCTGGAGATCGAGATCACCCCGACCGGCGGTGAGGAGGACGGCGTCTCGCACGAGATCAACGACAACCTCTACACCTCCGTCGACGACGCGATCCGCACGGTCGAGGCCCTCGGCCTCGGTGAGAACGGCCGCTACCTGCTGGCCGCCTCGTTCGGCAACGTGCACGGCGTGTACAAGCCGGGCAACGTGGTGCTCCGCCCCGACCTGCTCAAGGAGCTGAACGAGGGCGTGGCCGCGAAGTACGGCAAGCCGGCCGGCTCGCAGCCGTTCGACTTCGTCTTCCACGGCGGCTCGGGCTCCACGATCGAGGAGATCCACACCGCGCTGGAGAACGGCGTCGTGAAGATGAACCTCGACACCGACACCCAGTACGCCTTCTCGCGCCCCATCGCCGGGCACATGTTCGAGAACTACGACGGCGTCCTGAAGGTCGACGGCGAGGTCGGCAACAAGAAGACGTACGACCCTCGCGTGTGGGGCAAGAAGGGCGAGACCGGCATGACCGCCCGTGTCGTCGAGGCCTGCGCCAACCTGCGCTCCTCGGGCACCCGCATCAAGTAGCCCGACCGGTACCCCTGCGGGCCCGGCCCTCCCTCGGCACTGCGAGGGGGCGCCGGGCCCGTCCCGTTCCCCGCCGTCTTCCCCGCTGCCCGGAGGGCCCCTCAGTGACGTACGACTTCGACACCCCGGTCGACCGGCGCGGTACCTGGTGCGTGCAGTGGGACGGCATCACCGACCGCTTCCCGGACCCGGACCTGCTGCCGTTCACCATCTCCGACATGGACTTCGCGTGCCCGCCCGAGGTGCTGACGGCGCTCGGGGAGCGGCTCGCGCACGGCGTGTTCGGCTACACCGACTGGCGCAACGACGACTTCAAGGGCGCGATCCGCGACTGGTACCGGGACCGGTACGCGACCGAGGTGGACGTCGAGCGGCTCGTCTTCGGGCCCTCCGTGCTCAACCAGATCGCCCAGCTGCTGCGCATGTGGACCCGCGAGGGCGACGGCGTCGTCCTGCACACCCCCACCTACGACGGCTTCCGCAAGGCGGTGCTCGGCGCCCGCCGGGACCTGCGCGCCGTCGGCGTCGACGACTGGGCGGGCCTGGAGCGGGAGCTGGCCCGCCCCGACAGCCGCGTCCTCGTCCTGTGCTCCCCGCACAACCCCACCGGGCACGTGTGGACCGACGCCGAACTGCGCCGGATCGCGGACCTCGCCCGCAGGCATGACGTCGCCGTGATCAGCGACGAGATCCACTCCGACCTCGCCCACGCGGGCCGGCGCCACCTGCCGTGGACCCGGTACGGGGACGGGCTGCGCTGGGCGCTGGTCACCTCCGGCAGCAAGTCCTTCAACTTCCCCGCGCTGAGCGGCAGTTACGGCTTCGTGGGCGACCCGGGCGACCATGCCGAGTTCGTCCGCAGGATGGGGCACGACGAGGGCCTGGAGTCGCCGCCGGTGCTCGCGCTGACCGCGCACATCGCCGCCTACCGCGAGGGCGGCCCCTGGCTGGACGCCCTGCGCGCGTACACGTACGGCAATCTGCGGCTCGTCGAGGAGCGGCTCGGCGCCGCGTTCCCCGGGCTCGGCTGGCGGGTGCCCGAGGCCGGCTACCTGGCCTGGATCGATCTGCGGCCGCTCGGAATCACCGAGGACGCCGGGCTGCAGCGGGTGCTCGTCGAGGAGGAGAAGGTCGCGATCATGCCCGGATCCGTGTACGGGGCGCCCGGCTTCGTACGGCTGAACGTGGGCTGCCCGCGCGGCAAGGCGGAGGCCGGGGTGGACGCCCTGGTCAGGGCCCTGAGCAGGGTGATCGCCTGAGCGCCGGGCGCACGCGGCACACTGGACCCATGAGCCTTCACGAGAACCTTCTCGGGGGACCGCCCCCGACCCACCTGCCGGACGAGCCGGAGCCGCGGGAGCTGCTCGCGGGCGGCACCGACCCGGCGGACGTCGCCGCGAAGTACCCGACCTCCTCGCTCGCCTGGGCGCAGCTCGCGGACGCCGCGTACGAGCGCGGCAGCGTCGTCGAGTCGTACGCCTACGCGCGCACCGGCTACCACCGCGGGCTCGACGCGCTGCGCCGCAACGGCTGGAAGGGCCACGGCCCGGTGCCGTGGGAGCACGAGCCGAACCGCGGCTTCCTGCGGGCCCTGCACGCCCTGGCGCGGGCCGCCGGCGAGATCGGCGAGCAGGCGGAGTACGAGCGCTGCACGCAGTTCCTGAAGGATTCCTCGGAGACCGCCGCGCAGACCCTCGGATAAGCAGGACCGAGTCGAGGCCCGCCTGTGATCAGGCGGGCCTTGCCGTTTCGGGGGAGGATTGCGGAGGATGCAGGTGGGGACCGGGGCCCCGTGCCGGTAACGGCAGGGCGGACCGCTACCCGGATACACATTCAGGAGACAGCGATGTCCCACGACGCGGAACACGTAGCGGAAGACGCGACCCCACAGGACGCGGACGCACCCGCCACCCCGCATCTCGACTTCGCGGGCACGACGCCGTACGAGGACTACGTCCAGGCCGATGTGCTCACCCACCTCCAGCACCTGCGCTCGGACGACCCGGGCGAGATGGTCTTCCTGGTCACCACCCAGGTCATGGAGCTGTGGTTCACCGTCATCGTGCACGAGTGGGAGACCGCGGGCGGGGCGCTCGCGCAGGACGACGTGCCCACCGCCGTGGCGGCCCTCAAGCGCTCGGTGCGCGAGCTGCAGGCGCTCAACGACTCGTGGCGCCCGCTGGCGCAGCTCACCCCCGCCCAGTTCAACTCGTACCGGAGCGCGCTCGGCGAGGGCTCCGGGTTCCAGTCGGCGATGTACCGGCGCATGGAGTTCCTGCTCGGCGAGAAGTCGGCGTCGATGCTGGTGCCGCACCGGGGCGCCCCGCGCGTGTACGCGGAGCTGGAGAAGGCCCTGCACCAGCCGAGCCTGTACGACGAGGTGCTGCGGCTGCTCGCCCGGCGCGGCCACGGTGTGCCGCGGGCCGTCCTGGACCGGGACGTGTCGCAGCGCTACGTGCCCTCGCCCGAGGTCGAGGCGGTGTGGACCGAGCTGTACGCCGGTGACGAGAGCGGCGAGCTTGCGCGGCTCGGCGAGGCCCTCACCGACGTCGCCGAGCTGATCTGGCGCTGGCGCAACGACCACCTGGTGGCGACGCGGCGCGCGATGGGCGCCAAGACCGGCACGGGCGGCAGCGCCGGTGTCGCGTGGCTGGAGAAGCGCGCGCAGAAGAACGTGTTCCCCGAGCTGTGGACGGCGAGGTCCCATGTCTGACCTGATCGAGCGGGCGCGGGAGCTGGACGCGCGGGACCCGCTGGCGGCGGTGCGCGGCGACTTCGTCCTGGACGCGGTGGTGTACCTGGACGGGAACTCGCTGGGCGCGCTGCCCGCGAACGTGCCGGGCGCCGTCGAGGACGTCGTACGGCGGCAGTGGGGCGAGCTGCGGATCCGGTCCTGGACGGAGTCCGGCTGGTGGACGGCCCCCGAGCGGATCGGCGATCTCGTCGCCCCGCTGGTGGGGGCCGCGGCCGGGCAGATCGTCGTCGGCGACTCCACAAGTGTCAACGTGTTCAAGGCACTTGTGGGCGCGGTCCGGCTCTCCGGCGGCCCTGACGCGGGCCGGGACGAGATCCTGGTCGACGCCTCCACGTTCCCGACGGACGGCTACATCGCCGCGTCGGCCGCGCGGATGACCGGCTGCACGGTCCGCCCGCTGGCCCCCGCCGAGGTGCCGGACGCCCTCGGCCCGCGCACGGCCGCGGTCCTGCTCAACCACGTCGACTACCGCACGGGCCGGCTGCACGACCTGCCCGCGCTGACCGCGGCGATCCGCGCGGCGGGCGCCGTCAGCGTGTGGGACCTGTGCCACAGCGCGGGCGCGCTGCCGGTCGGGCTCGACGCGCACGGCGTCGACCTGGCGGTCGGCTGCACGTACAAGTTCCTGAACGGCGGCCCGGGTTCGCCCGCGTACCTGTACGTGCGGGCGGGGCTCCAGGACCGCTTCGACTCTCCGCTGCCGGGGTGGAACTCGCACGCCGAACCGTTCGGCATGCGGCCCGAGTACGCGCCCGCCGACGGCGCGGTGCGCGGCCGGGTCGGGACGCCGGACATCCTGTCGATGCTGGCGCTGGAGGCGGCGCTCGAGGTCTGGTCGCGGCCGGAGGTGAGCGTGGACGCGGTGCGGGCCAAGTCGCTGGCCCTGACGGACTTCTTCCTGGAGTGCGTCGCCGCGTACGTGCCCGAGGGGCGGGTCGTCACGGTCACCCCGCGGGCGCACGCCGAGCGGGGCAGCCAGGTGGCGCTGGCCTGCGAGGACGCGGGCGAGGTCATGGAGCGGCTGATCGCGGCCGGTGTCGTCGGCGACTTCCGGGCGCCCGACGTGCTGCGGTTCGGATTCACCCCGCTGTACCTGTCCTTCGCGGAGGTGGAGCGCGCGGCGCGGGTCCTCGCCGACACGCTCGGGTGACCTGATCAACACGTGACGGTCCGCCGGCGCCCCGTCCTCATCGGGCGGGGCGTCGGCGCACGTCACGGGCCTGGTAGCGTCCGCGTACCCCGCGGTGCCCCGGACATGGCCCGGCACCGTCGCCCCTGACGCCGAGAGGTTGGAGCATGCCGGACGAAGCCGCCGCCCGCGACGCGGCCGAGGAGGCGTCGGCCTTCTCGCACCCCGTCGTCGAGCCGGACGTCAGCGCCGCGTACGGAGATCACCCGGACCAGGTGATCGACTTCCACGCGCCGAGGACGGCGGTGGCCACGGCCCCGCTGGTCGTGGCCCTGCACGGCGGCGCCTGGCGGGCGCCCTACGACCGGAAGCATCTGAGCCCCTTCTGCGACTACCTGGCCCGGCGCGGCTTCGCCGTCGCCAACGTCGAGTACCGGCGGGGGCCGGGGGATGTCCCCCCGCAAGGCGCAGCCGTTCCTCATCAGGGGGTGAAGGGGCCCGTCGCCGGGCGCTGGCCGGAGACCTTCGACGACGTGGCGGCCGCCTTCGACGCGCTGCCCGCGCTCGTCGCCGAGCACCTGCCCGCCGCGGACGTGCGCCGCACGGTCGTCACCGGGCACTCGGCGGGCGGACACCTCGCGCTGTGGGCCGCGGCCCGGCACGTACTGCCCGTGGACGCCCCCTGGTTCACCCCGGCCGCGCCCGCGCTGCGCGGCGTCGTCGCGCTCGCGCCGATCGCCGACCTGGCGCTGTCGGAGGAGCTGGGCGTGTGCGGCGGGGCGAGCGGCCAACTCCTCGGCGGTTCACCGAAGTTGTTCGAGGAGCGGCGGCCTTGGGCCGATCCGTCGCTGCTGCTGCCCACCGGGATCGCCACGACGATCGTGCAGGGCCGCACCGACACCACTGTCCCGTTCGCGGTGACCGAGGCGTACGCGGACGCGGCGGCGCAGGCGGGCGAGGTCGTCGGCGTCACGTACCTGGAGGAGGTCGGCCACTTCCCGCTGATCGACCCGGCCGCCGACGCGTGCGCGGTCGTCGCCGAGGAGATCGCCCAACTCGCCTGGTAGGGCGATGGGTTGAGAAGGAGTACCCCTACCCGGGTATGACGGGTGATACCTGGGAGCTACGCGCGAGGTTGGCTCCGTGGCGTGATGCCGGTTACGGCCCGTGATTCATAACTTCCTTTCCAGAGGCACCGGACGGCGGTGCCCGGAGGGGGAGTGACGGCATGGGCCGCTGGCCGGGACGGATCCGCCGGACGCTGCTTGCGGCGCTGGTGACGGGCGCCGTGGCGGTGCCGGTCTCGGCGGCCGCGCACCCCGACGTCCCCGCCCCGCCGCCGGCCCGCACCGGCCCGGTCACCGCGGGCTCGCTGGACTCGGCGTACGACGCGAACCGGGCCGTGGCGCGGGAGGCCGCCCGCATGGCCGCCGGGTTCGGGGCCGTGAGCCGGGCCCGTGAGCTGCGCGAGATGGCCGCGGACGGCCGGACGTTCCTGCACTTCGACGCGCGCGGCTCCGGCCGGGCCGTCGAGGTGTTCGGCGATCTGGCCCGCGCCCGCCGGATCGCCGTCCTGGTCCCCGGCTCGGACACGTCCCTCGACACCTACGACCGGTTCCGCGCGGGTGCGCTCGCCCTGCGCGACCGGCTCGGCGGACGGGCCGCGGTCGTCGCCTGGCTCGGCTACGAGACACCGGCCACCGTCAGCGCCGCCGTCGCCACTCCGGGCCGCGCCGAAGAGGCGGCGCCCCGACTGGTCGACGCGGTACGGGAGTTGAGGTCGCTGGGCAGCGGCGGCCACCGCCCGTCGGTCACCCTGCTCTGCCATTCGTACGGATCCGTGGTGTGCGGGCGCGCGGCCGGCGCGCTGCGCGGTCCCGCGGCGGTGTCCGACCTCGTCCTGGTCGGCAGCCCGGGCACCGGCGCGGACAGCGCCTCGGGGCTCGGCACCCGGGCCCGGGTGTGGGCGGCGCGGGGCGGCGGCGACTGGATCGCCCATGTGCCGCACGTGAGCGCCGGGTTCTTCGGCACGACGGTCGGTCTCGGCGCCGACCCTGTCTCGCCCGGCTTCGGCGCCCGGGTCTTCGCCGCCGGGGCCGGCGGCCACAGCGACTACTTCCGCCCCGGCACCCCTTCCCTCGCGGGGATGGCCCGCATCGTCCTGGGCTCGGATCCCCGCACCGGCGATGTGCGGGGCGCGGCGGCATCCCAGGCATCTCCCGGCTCCCAGGCATCCCCCGGCTCCCCGTCGTTCCCCGTGTCCCCCGCAGGCGTGTCCGATGTGACGGAGGCTTCTCATGCGTGAACTCCTGCTGCCCGCACGGTCGTTCGTCCGGCGGGTCGACGCGGCGACCCCCGCGCACCGGGACCGCGCGGTCGACGCGCTGCGCGCCCTCGCGATCTGCGGGGTCGTCCTCGGGCACTGGTTCGTCACGGCCCTGGTGCCCGGCGGCGACGGCGCCCTGCACACCGCGAGCCCGCTCCAGCACCTGTCCTGGCTCGCGCCCGTCTCCTGGCTGTTCCAGACGCTCGCCGTGTTCTTCCTGGTCGGCGGGCACATGGCGACCAAGGGGTACGCGTCGGCGCGGGCCCGCGGCGAGACGTACGGGGCGTGGCTGACGGCCCGGCTCGGGCGGCTGTTCCGGCCGGTCGCGGCGGTGCTCGGGGTGTGGACGGCGGCGGCGCTCGGCATGCTCCTGTCCGGGGTGCCGTACGACACCGTCCACACCCTGGGGAAACTCGCGCTGTCCCCGCTGTGGTTCCTGCTGGTGTTCGCCGCGCTGACCGCCGCGACGCCGCTCGTGGCCCGGCTCAACCCGCTGTGGCCGCTGGCCGTCGTCCTCCATGTGGACCTCGTACGGTTCGGCTTCGGTGGCCCGGCCTGGCTCGGCTGGATCAACCTGGCGGCCGGCTGGCTCGTGCCGTACACGCTGGGCGCGGCCTGGACGCGGGAGGCGCTGGGCCGGCGGGCCGGGGTGGTGCTGCTCGCCGGCGGGGCAGCCGCGACGGCCGGGCTCGTCCTGTGGGCCGGGTACCCGGCGTCGATGGTCGGCGTGCCCGGCGCCCCCGTGTCGAACCTGAACCCGCCGACGCTCGCCGCCGTCACTTTCGGGCTCGCCCAGTGCGGACTCGCGCTGCTGCTCCTGGACCGGCTGCGGTCCTGGCTGCGCCGGCCGGTGGCCTGGGCGGCGGTCGCGGTGGTCAACCTGTTCGCGATGACGATCTTCCTGTGGCACCAGACGGCCCTGATGGCGGTCACCGCGACGGGCCTGCTCGCGGGCCGGCTGCCCGGCCTGCACACCGTGCCCGACTCGCTCACCTGGGTCGCGGCGCGGGCGGCTTGGCTGCCGGTGTTCGCGCTCGCCCTGACCGTGTGCTGGGCGGCGTTCCGCACGTACGAGCAGGGCGGGGGCCGGCGCGGCTCGCGCGTGGTCCGGGAGCGGCGCCGCCGGAGCCCGCGGGCCGTGGTCCGTCATGGCTGAACGGCGGCGCCGGGCGCCCATGTCCCCCTCTAGGGTGGGGGACATGGTGGGGGACATGGTGGGGGACAGGGCGGGGGGCCGGAGGGAGCGCGGGGCAGCCGAGGCGGACGATCTCGGGGCGCTGCTGCGTTCCCTGCGGCGCGACCTGCTCACCTTCGACCGCAGGCCGCTGCCGCCGCTGAGCCGGCCGCGGCTGCTGCGCTGGGTGCCGCACCTGCTGCTCGCCTGGATCGCCCTCGGCACGACGCTCTCCGGCATCGACCAGATCGGCAACGGCTACCACCTGGGCACACCGGCCGCCATCGCCCTCATGGGCGTGCAGGGCGGCGCGATGCTGCTCGCGCTGTGGCGGCCCGCGTGCGCGTTCTGGCTGTCGCTGCTCGACAGCGTCCTCGTGGCACGGCTCGCCCTGCCCTGGCTGTCCGGTCAGGCGGCGTCCGGCGAGGACGCGTGGCCGTGGGCCGCGCCCGCCGTCGTCGCCCACGGGGCCGTGCTGCTGCTGCTCGCGCTGCGGGTGCCGACGCGGGCGGCCGTCGTCGCGTTCGCGCTGAGCGCGGCCGCCGGGCCGCTCGTCCAGGGCTCCGGGGCGGACATCGCCCGCTACTCCTCGACGACGGCACTCTCCATCGTCGTGTTCGGGATGGTCGCCCTGCTCGGGATCGCGCTGCGCGGCCGCAGGGAGGCGCGCAACCGGCTCGTCGTCCAGGAGGAGATCACGGCGGAGGAGCGGGCCCGGCGCACGGTCCTGGAGGAGCGCGCGAACATCGCCCGCGAACTGCACGACGTCGTCGCCCACCACATGTCCGTCATCTCGATCCAGGCGCAGGTCGCCCCGCACCTCGTCGAGAACCCGCCGGACGCCCTGAAGGAGAACCTGGACGGCATCCGCGCGAGCGCCCTGGAGGCGCTGGCCGAACTGCGGCGGGTGCTGGGGGTGTTGCGCGCGGAGGATCCGGGGGCGGGCGGCGTGGGCGACGACGATCCCGGGACGGCCGCCGCGCCGCAGCGCCCGCAGCCCACCCTCGACCGGCTCGACACGCTCGTCGCCGGCACCCGGGCCGCCGGGCTCGCCGTGACCGTCCTCGGCACCGGGGAGCGACGCCCGCTGCCGCCCGGCGTCGAACTGTCGGCGTACCGGATCGTGCAGGAGGCGCTCAGCAACGCGCTGCGGCACGCGCCGGGTTCGACGGTCGAGGTGGCGCTCGACCACCGCCCGGACGGGCTCGGGGTCCGGGTCACCAACACCGCGCCCGAGCGGCCTGCGGCGCCCTCGCCCGGCGCGGGGCACGGGCTGCTCGGCATGCGGGAGCGCGCCGCGATGCTGGGCGGCACGCTCGACGCCGGGCCCGTCGCCGTGGCCGGCGGCTACGAGGTACGGGCCTTCCTGCCCGCGTCCGGCGGTCCTCGCCCGGGCGCACGTCCTGCCGGGGGAGAGAACTGACATGCCGATCCGGGTCCTGATCGCCGACGACCAGATGATGGTCCGGCAGGGGTTCACCGTGCTCCTGAACACCCAGCCCGACCTGGAGGTCGTCGGGCAGGCCGTCGACGGGCTCGACGCGCTCGCGCAGGTCGCCGAACTCGCCCCGGACGTCGTCCTCATGGACATCCGGATGCCTGAGCTCAGCGGCATCGAGGCGACCCGCCGGGTCACCGCGTCGCACCCCGCCGTACGGGTCCTCGTCCTGACCACCTTCGACCTCGACGAGTACGTGTACGAGGCGCTGCGCGCGGGGGCCTCCGGGTTCCTGCTCAAGGACGCCTCCGCGGAGCAGCTCGCGGAGGCGGTCCGCGTCGTCGCCTCCGGCGAGGCTCTGCTCGCGCCGACCGTCACGCGGCGGCTGATCGCGGAGTACGCGCGGCTGTCGGACGGGGGCGCCCGGGCGGGGGCCGTGCCGGGGCAGCGGCCCGCCGAGCTCACCGACCGCGAGTCGGAGGTCCTCGTGCTGATCGCCCAGGGGCTGTCGAACGCGGAGATCGCGGCGAGTCTCGTCGTCGCCGAGCAGACGGTGAAGACCCATGTAGGCCGCATCCTCGTGAAACTGGGCCTGCGCGACCGCACCCAGGCGGCGGTCTTCGCGTACGAGTCCGGGCTGGTGACGCCGCGTTCGTCGCGCTGAGCCGATTCCCTGCGGGGCTTGGGCGGGGTACGCCGGGGGCCGCGCCGGTTCAGCGCGCATCGCGGCCGGACCGCTGCGATGGCTGAGCGCGCAGTTCCCCGCGCCCCTCTGCCGGGGCTCGACTCCCCGACGCCTCTCGCCTCTGGCGCGGTGCCTCCCGTGCGGCCCGGAGCAGGGCTGGACCACGGCTGGGCCCGGGGGTGGATGGGTCCGGGCAGGTGGGGCCGCCCGTCGATGCCGTCCCCGGGAAGGGGCAGGGTTCAGCGGGGCTGAGGGTCGTCCAGGCCGAGGGTTTTGCGGTGGGCTCGCCAGCGGGCCATCATTTCGGCCAGTTCGAGCTGCATGAACTCGAAGAAGGCCAGGGTCTCGGCGATGCGGCGGCCCGCGGGGCTGTCGGGGCCGAGGTTGTCGACGCCCTCGCGCAGGGCGTCCTCCCAGCGCTTGAGGACGCTGTCCCGGTTGCCCAGCGCCTCGTACCACTGGTTGCTGTGCACCCGGAACAGGTCGCGCCGCGTCCCTGGTTCCCGTTCGCGCGTGACCATGTGCTGCTGCGTGAGGTACCGCACCGCGCCGGAGACCGCGGCCGGGCTGACGGTGAGCCGCTCCCCGAGTTCCGCCGAGGTCAGGGCCCCGGAGTCGGAGGCGAGCAGCGCGGCGAAGATCCGGGCCGGCATCCGCGGCATCCCGGCCTCGACGAGCTGACCCGCGAAGCGTTCGACGAAGCGGGCGCGCGGGTCCGCGGACCCCGCGGAGTCCACCGCTTTCGTGTCGTCGTCGGCGCCGCTCATGTCCTGATCATCTCCCCTGCCCGTACCGCCCCCGCCTGAGCCCCCGAGTTTATACGCTTCCTTAACTTCACAAATTTGTGAAGCCCGCGTAGTTTCAGAATCATGACGAAGGCAATCACGGTCTCCGGACTGCACAAGTCGTTCGGCAGGACCCACGCCCTGGACGGGCTCGACCTGGACGTCGAGGCCGGCGAGGTGCACGGCTTCCTCGGCCCGAACGGCGCCGGCAAGTCGACCACCATCCGCGTGCTCCTCGGACTGCTCCGCGCAGACTCGGGCGCCGTGCAGATGCTCGGAGGCGACCCCTGGGCCGACGCCGTGGAGCTGCACCGCAAGGTCGCGTACGTCCCCGGCGACGTCACCCTGTGGCGCAACCTCAGCGGCGGCGAGGTCATCGACCTGTACGGACGGCTGCGCGGCGGCCTCGACGAGCGGCGCCGCGCCGAACTCGTCGAGCGCTTCGAGCTGGACCCCACCAAGAAGGGCCGCACGTACTCCAAGGGCAACCGGCAGAAGGTCGCGCTCGTCGCCGCCTTCGCCGCCGCCGACGTCGACCTGCTCATCCTCGACGAGCCCACCTCGGGACTCGACCCGCTGATGGAGGAGGTCTTCCAGGCGTACGTGCGCGAGGCCGCCCGCGAACGCGGACAGACCGTCCTGCTGTCGTCTCACATCCTCAGCGAGGTCGAGGAGCTCACCGACCGCGTCAGCATCATCCGTAAGGGCCGCACCGTCGAGAGCGGCTCCCTCGCCCAGCTGCGCCACCTCACCCGCACCAGCGTCACCGCCGAACTCGCGGGCCCGCCCAACGGGTTGGCGAACCTGCCCGGCGTGCACGGCCTCGACGTCCAGGGCCACCGCGTGCGGCTCCAGGTCGAGTCCGACCGGCTCGACGCCGTACTGCGCTCCCTCACCGCCTCCGGCGTCCGGTCCCTGACCAGCACGCCGCCCACCCTCGAAGAGCTCTTCCTGCGCCATTACCAGGAGGACCTCACCGGGGCCGCCCCCTCCGAGGTGACCCGATGAGCGCCGCCGTCACTGCCACCACCACCGGCTACGCCCCGCGCACCGGCGGCAGCCGCCAACTCGCCGGGACCGGCGCCCTGTTGCGGCTCGCCCTGCGCCGCGACCGGATCATGATGCCGGTCTGGATCTACGTCGTGGCCCTCACCGTCGTCACCATGCCGAAGACCCTGAAGGGCCTGTACGGGACGGACGCCGAGCGGGCCGGCGTGCTCGACACCATGCGCACCAACAGCTCGCTGCGCGCCCTCTACGGACCGGCCCTCGACGACTCCCTCGGCGGGCTCACCGTATGGCGGGTCGGCGCGTACGCGGCCGTGTTCGCTGCGGCGATGAGCCTGCTGATCGTCGTGCGGCACACCCGCGACGAGGAGGAGAGCGGGCGCCAGGAGATGGTGTCCGCCGCGATGGTCGGCCGGCGCGCCCCGCTCACCGCCGCCCTGCTCGCGGCCCTGATCGCGAACGCGACGATCGCCGTGTTCATCACCGTCGGCATGGCCGTCACGGCCGGTGACGGGCTCGCGGGCGCGCTCGCGCTGGGCCTCGCGACCGGCGGCGCCGGCATGGTCTTCGCGACGATGGCCGCGATCGTCGCCCAGTTCACCGAGAGCGCCCGGCTCGCCCGCGGCGCGACCGCGGGACTGCTCGGCGTGGCCTTCGTGCTGCGCGCCGCCGGTGACGCCGGCAGCGTCGACGGTTCGTCCGTCATGACCTGGCTCTCCCCGATCGGCTGGCTGGAGAACACCCGCGCCTACGCCGGTGAACGCTGGTGGGTGCTGCTCCTGTTCGCCGCGGCCGTGCTCGCCCAGGGCGCGGCGGCCTACGTCCTCGCCGGGCGCCGCGACATCGGGATGAGCTTCCTGCCCAGCCGCCCGGGACCGGCCCGTGGCCGGATCGGTTCCGCGGCCGCCCTCGCCTGGCGGCTCCAGCGCGGCAGCGTCCTCGGCTGGTCCCTCGCCTTCCTCGCGTCCGGCGCCGCGCTCGGCGGCGTCACCAACGGGGCCACCGATCTCGTCGGCGGCAGCGCGGACACCCGCGAGATCATCGAGCGGATGGGCGGCCAGTCCGGGCTCACCGACGCGTTCCTCGCCGCGATGGTCGGCATGCTCGGCATGGTCGCCGCGCTCTACGTCGTCCAGGCCGTGCTGCGCCTGCACGCCGAGGAGACCGGACAGCGGGCCGAGCCCGTCCTGACCGGCGCGGTGGGCCGGCTGCGCTGGGCGGCCGGCCACCTGGTCATCGCCTTCGGCGGCGCCGTGCTGATCATGCTGCTCGGCGGGCTCGGCCTGGCCGCCGGATACGGCCACGACCTGGGCCCGATCCTCGCCGCGTGCCTGGTCCAGCTCCCCGCGGTGTGGGTGCTCGGCGCGGTCGCCGCGCTCCTGTACGGGCTCGCCCCGCAGGCCGCCCCGGCGGGCTGGGCCGTGGCCGGCGCGGCCCTGCTCCTCGGCTGGCTCGGCCCGGCCCTGAAGCTCCCGCAGGCGGTCATGAACCTGTCCCCGTTCGGCCACCTCCCGAAGCTGCCCGGCGGCACGATGGACTGGCCGCCGGTGCTCGTCCTGACCGGTCTGGCGGCGGTGCTCGTCGCCGCCGGCCTCGCGGCCCTGCGCCGCCGCGACCTCTCCAACTAGCCGGTCACCGGCTGCGGTTCAGAGCTCGACGGGCAGTCCCTCCAGGCCCCGGATCACGAAGTTCGGCTTGCGCACAGGCTCCGACGTCGCCCGCAGCGTCGGGGCCTGCGTCAGCAACGCCCGCATGGACGCGGCGAGTTCGATCCGGGCGAGCGGGGCGCCGATGCAGTAGTGGATGCCCGCGCTGAAGGAGATGTGCGGATTCTCGGCGCGGGTCAGGTCCAGACGCTCGGGGTCGCGGAAGACCTCCGGGTCGTGGTTCGCGGAACCGAAGAGCAGCGCCACTTCGGAGCCCCGGGGGATGACCGTCCCGGCGACCTCGATGTCCTCCAGGACCCAGCGTTCGAAGAGCTGGAGCGGGGTGTCGTAGCGCATCAGCTCCTCGATCGCGGACGGGACCAGGGAGTGGTCCGCGCGCAGGGCGGCCAGCTGCCCGGGGTGGCGGAACAGGGCCGCCCAGCCGTTCACCGTGGAGTTGACCGTGGCCTCGTGGCCCGCGTTCAGGAGCAGCACGCAGGTGGAGATCATCTCCTGCTCGGTCAGCCGGTCGCCCTCGTCGTACGCGGCGATCAGACCGGAGACCAGGTCGTCGCCGGGGTCGGTGCGGCGGGCGGCGATCAGCTCCCGCAGATACGCCGTGAACTCGACGGACGCCCGGACCGCGGCCCGTGCCGTCTCCTCCGGCGGATTCAGCTCGTACATGCCGCAGATCGCCGCCGACCAGGGGCGCAGCAGGGGCCGGTCGGACTCCGGGATGCCGAGCATCTCGGCGATGACGGCGACGGGGAGGGGCTCCGCGACCGCCGTCAGGAGGTCGCCGCCGCCGGCCGCGACGAGGTCCCCGACGAGGTCGCCGGCCAGCTTCTCCACGTACGGGCGCAGCCGGTCGACCGTGCGCGGGGTGAAGGCCTTGGAGACCAGGCGGCGGATGCGGGTGTGGTCCGGCGGCTCCAGGTCGAGCATGCCGTGGTCGTTGAGGGTGTGGAACGGCTCGTGCTCCGGCGGCGGCGCGGTCCGGCCGAACTCCTCGTGCGTGCAGCGGTGTTGGTAGGTGCGGCCCAGACGGCGGTCCCGGAGCAGGGCGGAGACGTCCCGGTGGTGCGGGATCAGGTACTGGCGGGTGGGCTCGTAGCGGTGGACCCGGCCGGACGCGCGCAGCGCGCGGTACGCGGGGTAGGGGTCGGCCAGGAACTCCGGGGACCAGGGGTCGAAGGCGGTGACGGTGTCGCTCATGAGCGGACATTAGTCCTGCCGTCCGGGGCGGGGACAGGCCCACGAGCTCGGGTGGCTCGGGTCCGGCCGGCGTCCGCGGCCCCGGTCGGGCTTCTCGCACCCCGCGGCGGACCCGCTGACGGACACAGCCCCGCGCCCCTGAAACGCAGACCCTCCGGTTCGCATTTCCCCGAGGAAGGCGCAGTCAGCTCGGGGTCACGAGGCGGGCCTCGTACGCGAAGACCGCCGCCTGGGTGCGGTCGCGCAGCCCCAGCTTCACCAGGATCCGGCTGACGTGCGTCTTGATCGTGGACTCGGCGACGACGAGACGCGTGGCGATCTCCGCGTTCGACAGGCCCTGGGCGATGAGGACGAGGACCTCCGTCTCCCGTTCGGTGAGTTCGCCGTAGGCCTCGGCGCGGACCCGGGGCGTCTCGGCGAGCTTGGAGAACTCGGTGATCAGACGGCGGGTCACCGTCGGTGCGAGCAGCGCCTCGCCGGAGGCCACCACGCGGACGCCGTCGGCGAGCTGGCGGGCCGAGGCGTCCTTGAGCAGGAAGCCCGAGGCGCCCGCGCGGAGCGCCTGGTACACGTACTCGTCGAGGTCGAAGGTGGTGAGGACGAGGACCTTGGCGCCCTCGCCCGCGGCGACGATCTCGCGGGTGGCGTCGATGCCGTTGAGCTCCGGCATGCGGATGTCCATGAGGACGACGTCGGGGCGCAGTTCGCGGACCCGGGCGACGGCCTCCGCCCCGTTGACGGCCTCGCCGACGACCTCGATGTCCGGCATGGCGCCCAGCAGCACCGAGAAGCCCTCGCGGACCATCATCTGGTCGTCGGCGATCAGCACCCTGATCATGCGTCGCCCTCCGCGTCCGGCGTGGCCGCGACCGGCACGAACACCGAGACCTCGTAGCCGCCGTCGTCCGTCGCGCCCGCCGTCATCTCGCCGCCGAGCATCGCGACCCGCTCCCGCATGCCGGTGACCCCGTGCCCCGCGCCGGGGCTGGGCTTCACCAGGGCGCCGGGCGGCCCGTTCACGATCCGCAGACCGAGCCCGCCGAGCACGTACGCGACCTCCACCCGGGCCGGGGCGCCGGGCGCGTGCCGCAGGACGTTGCTGAGGGCCTCCTGGACGATGCGGTACGCGGACAGCTCGACGCCGGGCGGCAGTTCACGGACGGCGCCGGTCACGGCACGGTCGACGGTGAGGCCGGCGTCACGGACGTTGTCCAGGAGGCGGTCGAGGTCGGCGAGGGTCGGCTGCGGCGCGTCCGGCGCCTCGTAGTCCTCGGCCCGTACGACGCCCAGGACCCGGCGCAGCTCGGTGAGGGCCGCCACCGCGTTCTCCCGGATCGTCACGAACGCCTGCTCCAGCTCCGGCGGCGGGTTCTCCACGCGGTACGGGGCCGCCTCGGCCTGGATGGCGACGACCGACATGTGGTGGGCGACGACGTCGTGCAGCTCGCGGGCGATGTTCGTACGCTCCTCGAGGAGGGTGCGGCGGTCGCGTT
Source organism: Streptomyces sp. NPDC059524 (assembly GCF_042749255.1). Classification (NCBI taxonomy): domain Bacteria; kingdom Bacillati; phylum Actinomycetota; class Actinomycetes; order Kitasatosporales; family Streptomycetaceae; genus Streptomyces; species Streptomyces sp. NPDC059524. The sequence continues at coordinate 41,965 of NZ_JBHYTK010000022.1, forward strand.
CGACGGCGCCTGCCGTGCGCTCCTGGACGACCTCGCGGCGGGCTGTCCGGTTGACCTGGACCAGGGTCACCAGGGCGACCGCGATGCCCGAGGCGACCAGCATCGGAACGGCGTCGCTGTTGTACCAGTCGCCGCCGGTCACCGGCGTCACGACGAACCCGTAGAGCGTGCTCAGCGCCCACATGCCGGCCGCCGTGCGGGGCCCGGTGCGGGCCGCGACGATCATCATCACGAGGGTGTGCCCGACGAGGCTGCCTGCGGGCCAGGGGGTCGGGGAGCCGCCGGTCACGAAGACGAGGACGGCGGCCGCGCCCAGCGAGACCCACCAGGCGAGGACGGGGCGCAGCAGCGTGAGTGCCACCGGCGCCGCCACGAGGATTCCGCACAGCACGGCGACGTACGCGTCGGCGCCGAAGCTGACGCTCTCCGCGCCGACGGCGAACGTGAGCAGGGCGAGCGCCAGCACGGCGGCGTGCGGCAGTACCCCCAGTTCGCCGCGTATCCGGCGCGGGAACATCCGGGTCCAGGGGCCGTCGGCCGCGGCGCGGGGCAGCGGACGGTACGCCCGCACGTCCCGGAACAGGTCCGCGCGGAGCCCGCTCAGCGCCGCCTTGACCAGGCTGAGCTCGGGGCTGGCGGAGGTGGTCGTCTCGGTCATGCGCCTCACGGTAGGCGCCCCACCCACCCCGAGTCGTCCCCACCGGGACGGGTCCCTCCGGGTCCCCCTCAAGTACTACGCGCGGCCTTCCGGGCGGGGCGGGTGGCCCGGCCTTCCGGGCGGGTGCTGCCTTGGCCCTCCGGGCGGGGACGGGTGCCTTCCGGGCGGGGCGGGTGCCTTTCGGGTGGGGCGGGTGCCTTTCGGGTGGGCGGGTGCCTTTCGGGGGCCGGGTCGCAGGCTGGGGCTCAGCCCTGGCCCGCCGCCTGCTCCCACCCGCCCGCCCCCTCCGGGGGCCGTCGGCCCGGCACCAGGCGCACCCCACAAGGGCTCGGGGCCGTCCCCAGCGCCGGGCGTACCCCAGAAGGGCTGTTGGACTGCCTCCGACCGGCGCCTCCTTCGCGGGGGTACGACGGGCGACGGCAGCCCGAAGCCCTGCCCCCGTGCGAGGCCTGCACCCAGTGCACCCGGAACCGTGTGCCCCCGCCGCTGGCCCTGCCTTGGGGCCCAGTCCTGGCCCGCCGCCTGCTCCCACCCGCCCGCCCCCTCCGGGGGCAGTCGGCCCGGCGCCGGGCGCACCCCACAAGGGCTTGGGCCGTCCCAGCGCCGGGCGCACCGCGCAAGGGCTGCGGGCTGTCCCCGACGGAGCGACTCCATCGCGGGGCACGCCCGACAGGCCCCTGGGGCGCACGAAGTGTGCCTTCAGGGGCGCGGGGAACTGCGCGACCAGCCCCGACGCTGGCGCACCCGGCGACGATGCTCGCCCGCTACGGCGAGAGCGCTGCAACCGGGACTGACTGGAACGCGCACCCGATGCTGGGGCGCTGCCTCGCTCCAGGCCAGGGAGACCGCATACCCACCCTGGGCCGCAGCGCTGCCCCGAGGCCGGGCGCCGGGCCGACGCCCCCGGAGGGGGCGGGCGGGTGGGAGCGGGCGGCGGGCCAGGGGGCCCGGAGTGGCCCAGGCCGGCGCGGCGGGCAGCCGTACCCAGGGCTCCAGTACGGCCGGAGGCAGGGCGCTGGGCCGAGGTCGTCGGGGTGTGGGAGCAGGCGCGGGCCAGGGGCCGGGGTGCCGAGACAGGGGCGGCCGGAAGCCGTATCCAGGGTTGCAGTGCGGTCCAAAGCAGGACGCTGGGGCGAGGCCGTCAGGGTGTGGGAGCGGGCGGCGGGCCAGGGGGCCCGGAGTGTGGCCCAGACCGGCGCGGTCGGCAGCCGTAGCCGGGGCTCCAGTACGGCCGGAGGCGGCGTGCTGAGGGCGTAGCCGGGCGGGGCGGGCCAGGGGCCTGAACGGCCGAGGCCGGCGCGGTCGGCAGCCGTACCCAGGGCTCCAGTACGGCCGGAGGCAGGGCGCTGGGGCGATGCCGTCAGGGTGTGGGAGAACCGGGCGGGCCGCCCGGGAGGCCGGGGCTGGGCCGAGACCAGGGCCTGAGGAAGCCGTACCCGGGGCCGAAGCGCTGCCCCGAGGCCGGGCGCCGGGCCGACGCCCCCGGAGGGGACAGGATGGTGGGAGCAGGCGGCGGGCCAAATGAGAGGCCCTACGCCAGAGATCAGAAGTCGGAGTCCGGACGCCGAAGAAGCCAACCCCGGAGACCTGGAAGTGCCGGGCCAGGGACGCCCCGTCAAGGGCGCGGGGAACTGCGCGACCAGCCACGACGGCGCGGCACCCGGCGACGGCACCGCCCCCCCCGGCGGCACTGCACCCCCTGCGGCACCGCCCCCCGACGGCACCGCCCCGCCCCACCAGCCCGCAGCCGCGAACCGCAGCCGCGAACCGCAGCCGCGAACCGCAGTCGCGGGCCGGTGAAAAGGGGACGTCAGGCCACGTGCTCGTCGGCGACGGAGAGCGCCGCGTCCAGGGCCGCGAGGCCCTCCTTCAGTTCGGCCTCGGTGATGTTGAGGGCCGGCACGACATGCGTGCGGTTCATGTTGACGAAGGGCCACAGACCGTTCGCCTTGGCGGCCCCCGCGAACGCCGCCATGGGAGCGTTGGCCTCGCCCGCGGCCGCGTACGGCACGAGCGGCTCCCGCGTCTCCCGGTCCCGTACGAGTTCGAGCGCCCAGAACATGCCGACGCCGCGCACCTCGCCCACCGACGGGTGCCGCTCGGCGAGCTCCCGCAGCCCGGGCTCGACGACCTCCGTCCCGAGCCGCGCCGCGTTGGCGACGATGCCCTCCTCCTCCATCACGTTGATGGTGGCGACGGCCGCGGCGCAGGCCAGCGGGTGCCCGGAGTACGTGAGACCGCCCGGGTAAGGCCGCTTGGCGAAGGTCTCCGCGATGGCGCCGGAGATCGCGACACCGCCCAGCGGGACGTACCCCGAGTTGACGCCCTTGGCGAAGGTCAGCAGGTCCGGCGTCACGTCGTACAGGTCGGCGGCGAACCACTCACCGGTGCGCCCGAAGCCGGCCATGACCTCGTCGAGGACCATGACGATGCCGTACTTGTCGCACAGCTCGCGCACCCCGGCCAGGTAGCCCGCGGGCGGCAGCATGATGCCCGCGGTGCCCGGCACGGTCTCCAGGATGATCGCGGCGATCGTCGCCGGACCCTCGAACTGGATCGCCGTCTCCAGGTGCTCCAGCGCGCGGGCGCACTCCTGCTCCTCCGTCTCGGCGAAGAAGCGGGACCGGTACAGGAACGGCGCCCAGAACCGGACGACGCCCGCGGAGCCCGTGTCGCTGGCCCAGCGGCGCGGGTCACCCGTCACGTTGATCGCCTGCTGGGTGCCGCCGTGGTACGAGCGGTACGCGGCGAGCACCTTGGGCCGGCCCGTGTGCAGACGGGCCATGCGCAGGGCGTGCTCGACGGCGTCGGCACCGGCGTTGGTGAAGAAGATCTTGTCGAGGTCGCCGGGCGTGCGCTCGGCGATGAGGCGGGCGGCCTCCGAGCGGGACTCGACGGCGAACGCGGGCGCGAACGTCGTCATCGTCGCGGCCTGCTCCTGGATCGCGGCGACGACCTTCGGGTGCTGGTACCCGATGTTCGTGTAGACGAGCCCGGACGTGAAGTCGAGGTACCGGTTGCCCTCGTAGTCCCAGAAGTAGGAGCCTTCTGCGCCGGCGACGGCGAGCGGGTCGATGAGTTCCTGCGCGGACCAGGAGTGGAACACGTGCTTGCGGTCCGCGGCCTTGACGGCGGCGCCGACCTGGGGATTCGGCTGAGGGGTCATGAGCCCGAGGGTAGATGTCCGCACTGTGGGCGCACCATCGGCGTCCTGTACGCCCGCCGCCGCCGAACGCGACAGTTTGTCGGGGTTCCCAGACGGTTCTCGGGCGTTACGGACCGTCCGTTCCCGGGCGTTACGGAACCGTAGAAGGCGCATCGGTCCTCTGTGTCGTAGGCCCGCACTATTCTCGTGCTGTTGGTCACGATTCGGGGGAGGGTGGCGCGACATGGACAGACTGGACCGGCTGGGGCCGGGCGACCCGCAGCACATCGGCGCGTACCGGCTGCTGGGGCGGCTCGGGGCCGGTGGGATGGGGCAGGTCTACCTGGCGCGCTCGGAGCGGGGCCGCACGGTCGCCGTGAAGCTGGTGCGCGAGGAGCTCGCCGAGCAGGAGGAGTTCCGCAATCGCTTCCGGCAGGAGGTGCAGGCGGCGCAGCGGGTGGGCGGCGCGTGGACGGCGCCGGTGCTCGACGCCGACACGGAGGCCGCGGTGCCGTGGCTGGCCACGGGCTATGTCGCGGGCCCCTCGCTCCAGCAGGTCGTCTCGCACGATCACGGCGCGCTGCCCGAGCGTTCGGTACGGATCCTGGCGGCGGGTCTCGCGCACGCGCTGCAGGACATCCACGCGGCGGGCCTGATCCACCGCGACCTGAAGCCGTCGAACGTGCTGGTGACGATCGACGGCCCGCGCGTCATCGACTTCGGCATCGCGCGCGCCCTGGAGACGGTCACGGACGGCGGTCTGACGCGGACCGGCGCACTCGTCGGCTCGCCCGGTTTCATGGCGCCGGAGCAGGTGCGCGGGGACCGCATCACCCCGGCCTGCGACGTGTTCTGCCTCGGTTCGGTGCTGGCCTACGCGGCGTCGGGCGCGCTGCCCTTCGGTACGTCGAACAGCGGGGTGCACGCCCTGATGTTCCGTATCGCGCAGGAGGAGCCGGACCTCGACGGGCTGCCGGAGGGCCTGCAGGAGCTCGTACGGGACTGTCTGCGCAAGCGGCCCGCCGACCGGCCGACGCTCGAGGACATCCTGGAGCGGACGGGCGCGGAGGACACGCTCGGCGACGGCGGGCGCACCCGGGACCCGTGGCTGCCGGGCGCGCTCGTGGCACAGCTGGGGCGGCACGCCGTGCAGCTGCTCGACTCGGAGGACCCGGAGCAGGCCTCCCTGCCGGCGGCCCCGGCCCGGCCCGCGCTGCCGCCCGCCCCGGAGCCCGCCCCGGCGCCCGCGCAGGCCACGGAGCCGGACGCGCCGCCGCCGCCGGGCGCTCCGGGCGGGGCGCAGCTCGACCATCTCCCGACGATGATCGTCGGCCAGGACGCCGCCGCGCCGACGCCTCCGGCCCCGCCCGCGTACGGCTACCCGCAGGCGCACCCCCAGCCGCACCTCCACGCCCAGCCGCAGCCGCAGCCGGTGTGGAACCAGACGCCGCCCTACGGTCCCGGTCTCGCCCCCGTCGGCGTCCCGCCGCAGGAGCCCCCGCGCCGGGGCCGCTCCACGGCGGCGCTCGTCGCGGTCGCGCTGATCGTGGCGCTCGGCGCGGGCGGCTCGGTGTACGCGCTGATGAAGAACGACGGCTCGGCCGAGGGCAAGGGCGGGGACGACCCGAAGCCGTCCGGCCAGTCCTCGGCCGCGCCCTCGCAGCAGGGCGGCGAGACGACCCCGGGGCAGCAGTCCACCGAGCCGCCCGACTCCCCGTCGCAGTCCGACTCCCCGTCGCAGGCCGGGGCGGGCGACATCCCGGCGAAGTTCCTGGGCACGTGGACGAACGAGCAGGACAACGACTACGGGCACATCACCCGCACCCTCGTCATCGAGCAGGGCGAGCCCGGCGACACCGTGCTCAGGCTGACCCAGGACGGCACGCTGGACAGCGGATCCCCGTACCACTGCGAGTTCGAGGGCGCCCTCGCGTCCGCCGACGACTCCACCCTGAACGTCCAGGGCACGGAGGCGGTCGTCGCCGAGCCGCAGGTCGCGTGCCGCCCCGGCACGCCGAGCACGGTGACGGTCCTGTCCTCGGGCGAGCTGCGCCGCACCCTGATCGACTCGACCGGCCACCGCCAGGTCCTCACGTACGACAAGGAGGGCTGACGGCGGCCGGTGCGGGCGGCTCAGCGTGAGTCGGCCGGGCAGTCCAGGCTGTCGTCCGGCCCCCACGTCGTCCTGCGCAGCTCCGGGCCGAGGCCGAACGCGCCGCAGTACGCCACCAGCCGGGGTTCGCCCTCGGTGGCCATCTCGATCACGATCGCCTTGTCGCGTGGCGGCTTCGAACCGGGATTGCTCTGCGGGTAGCGGATGGCGCCGCTCGTGCCCTGCAGGGCGATCCGGTTGTCGAGCTTGGACTTCAGCGCGGACGGGGTGACGTCCTGCCGGTTGCTGGCGTTGGCGTCGTCCGCGGCCGCGCTCATCACGAGGTAGGCGTCGTGGGCCATCGGGCCGTGCCCGTCGTCGCGCCACTTGTCGTCCGGGCCCGCGTAGTAGGCGTAGTTGCGGACGTAGCGGCGTGCCACGTTGTTCGCCAGTTCGTGGCCCGCGGGCAGGACGTGGGCCGTGTGGTAGAGCCGCAGCTCCGACACGTTGTACTTGAAGTCGCCGTTCAGTTCGGCGTTGGTGATGTCGTTGCCGCCGATGACCGTCAGCGTGCGGCCCGTGCACTCGGTCCTGGTGTAGCTGGACAGGAAGCTGCTGAAACTGTTCACGCGGGACGACCAGTAGACGACGGTGCGCGGGTTCGCCGTGACGTATCCGCAGATCTGCTGGGCGATCTCGGCGGGGTCGCCCGAGTCGCCGGAGTAGCGGAGCATCTTGGCGCCGCCCGGCTCCAGCGCGTCGAACTTCCGGACGAACTCGGCGCCGATCTCGTTGCTGTAGAGGTCCGCCTCGGTGCTCACGACGACGGCCTGGGTCGCCGACTCGCACCGCGCGGGCCCGCCGCCCGCGCCGTCCCCGCCGCCACCGCCGTCCGCCTCGATCACCGGGCCCTCGTGCGCGAGCTGCACGGCGAGCGTGCTCTCGCGGTCGTCGTTGGGGGCCATCGGCCGGTAGTACGGCCCGGCCTTCTCCATCGCGTCCGCCGAAGCCGTCGTGCTGATCGCCGGCACCTGGTGCTCGCTGAGGACGCGGGCCGCCGCCCGCGTCTCGTGCCGGCTCTCGGCGAAGCCGATGACGCCGACGACCGTGCGGTGGTCCCGGGCCGCACGCGTGCGCTCCACGTCGCGCACGATGCCGTCCGCGACCTTCTCCGCCCGCTCGAAGTGCGGGCCCGCGTCCCGCACGTCCACGCGGAGCGCGACCCGGCTGCGGCTGCTGTCCCGGTGCGCCTCGGTGTTGAACCGGGACTGCGCCAGCCAGATGCCGCGCAGCTCCGACAGCGCCTTGTACGCGCCCTCGGTGGGCGACGGGGCGACGTAGACGACCGTACGGACGACGTACTGCTCCTCGATCGGGGCCGACGCGGTCGCCTTCTCGTCGTCCTCGGCCCGCCGGTTGTTCTTCTCGATCTGCGCGAGCACCTTGCGGTAGGCGGCGGCCGGATCGTCGTCGCGCAGCGCGTTCCGCGCCACGTGCAGATCGAGGATCTCCTCGGGCTTCCCGGCGCCGCGCGAGACCCTGGTGCCGTCCAGGCAGCGCGCGTACGTGCCCTCGTCCGCCCCGCCGAGCGGGCTCATGCTCACGCCGGTCCCGATCAGCGCGGCCAGCACGACACCGATCGCCGCGGCCTCCAGGCGCGGCCCCCACATCGGCGCGGGCGGGCGCAGCCGGGCGACCGGCAGGCCCTCGCCCGCGAACGCCGGGTCCGCGAAGCGGCGGCCGAGGATCCAGGGCGCCGCCTCGACGTCCCCGTGCTCGGCGGGCGGGTCGGTCAGGTGCTGGCCCACGACGGCGAGGCTCTCCACGTCCTGCCGGTGCCAGGTCTGCCCGGCGGCCTCCGGATGGCCTTCCGGCTCGCCCGCCCCGACGACGAACAGGGACGCGGAGCCCGGCGCCCGGTAGGCGCTGCGGTACGCCTGGAGGAAGCGTGCCGCGTCGTGGCCCTGCGGGGTGTCCGCGGCGGGCAGTTCGAGCAGGACGACGCGACGGGTGCGGCGGCGGCGCTTCCAGGGGCCCGCGAGGCGCGCCGGATGCGAGCGGTGCAGGTCGGACAGGAGGGCGCGCAGCAGCAGTTTCTCCAGTTCGAGCAGCGCGTTCTGGCGCTCGTGCCCGGGGCCGCGCAGCGCGAGGCCCTGCGCCACGACGACGTCGCCGACCTGGTCGAAGACGGACCGCGCGGGGTGTGCGAGGTGCAGCCAGGCGCGGTACCAGCCGTAGCGGCGCGAGCGCAGCAGGCGGTGGCCCCAGCGCCGGTCCCACAGTTTGCGGGGCAGGCTGTAGAAGAGGGGGTGGGACAGCAGCCGCGACAGGTAGGCGAGGACGAGATTGCCGCCGTCCGCCGCCGGCACGAGCTTCGCCAGGTGGTGCGCCGGGCCCTTCGACTCGGCGACCCGCTGCGCGTACAGGGCGTCGCGCAGCTCCCGGCCCTGCAGGCGGTCGTTCAGCTCGGCGTCGGTGAGGGCGCCTTCACCCTCCCGGGGCAGCCGGGCGAGCCGGATCGCGTACGACACCATCCGGGCGACGAACTCGAAGTCCCGCAGCCGCAGTTCACCGACGTGGCGGGGCGGCTGGGTGCGCAGGTCGCGGCCCACCCGGAGGGTGAGCAGCTCCTCGCCGGGCCGGTCCGGCGGCAGCTGCTGGGGGCGCGAGAAGGCGACGGCCCGCCCGTCCCCGGTGCGCAGCGCCCGCTCCAGCGAGTCGAGCACCCGCTGCCGGCGCGCGCACCGCTCGTCACCGAACCCGCCGGTGTCCAGCAGGACCGGGGGCAGGGGAGTGCTCGCCGGCTTGAGCACCTGCCACCGCTCGGGGTAGACGGCTGCTCTGAAGGCTCGCAGAAACTCCGTCGCGCCCTCGTCGTTCGGGAATCCCATCGTCGCGATCCCTTGGCCTTGATGTCATGGGGCGGTCAAGTATGAGGCAGAACAGGAGAGTTGGGACCGGAGTCGCCGAAAACGGCGAAGCCGCCGCTGTCGGTCCGCGGAGCTAACGTGTGAGGTGGGGGACGAACGAGAGGAAAGAGCAGTGACCGGTACGGCGACGACGCTCGCGCAGGCCCGGGCCGAACTGGCCGCGCTGGAGGACCCGAAGGCGCGCGCCGTCAACGAGAGGCACGGCGACGACCACGGCGTGAACCTCACCCGGCTGCGCGCCCTCGCCAAGCGCGTCGGCCCCGACCAGGACCTGGCCCGCGCCCTGTGGTCCACCGACGACACGGCCGCGAAACTCCTGGCCCTCCTCGTCGCCCGCCCCAAGGCCTTCCCCCGCGACGAGCTGGACACGATGCTCCGCACGGCCCGCACCCCGAAGGTCCACGACTGGCTCGTCTCCTACGTCGTGAAGAAGAGCCCGCACGCGGAGGACCTCCGTCTGGCCTGGCTGGAGGACCCCGACCCGGTCGTCGCGAGCGCCGGCTGGGCCCTGACCACGGACCGCGTCGCGAAGAAGCCGGCCGGCCTGGACCTCCCCGCCCTCCTCGACACGATCGAGTCCGGCATGAAGCAGGCCCCCGACCGCCTCCAGTGGGCGATGAACCACTGCCTGGCCCAGATCGGCATCTCCCACGAGCCCCTCCGCCCCCGCGCCCTCGCGATCGGCGAACGCCTCGAAGTCCTCAAGGACCACCCGACCCCACCCGGCTGCACGTCCCCCTACGCCCCGACCTGGATCACGGAGATCGTCCGGAGGCAGTCCGCGAAGGGCTGACAGACCGCGACGGGCTGACCCCGGGAAAGGCCGACGCCCCGCCCCGCCGGGTGGGCGGGGCGGGGCGTCGGTCGTGAGGCGTGTCCTGGGTTACAGGAACGAGTTGATCTCGATCGTCTCGTCGCGGCCGGGGCCGACGCCGATGGCCGAGATGGGGGCGCCGGACATGTCCTCCAGCGCCTTCACGTAGGCCTGCGCGTTCTTGGGGAGGTCGGCGAAGGTCTTGGCCTTCGTGATGTCCTCCGACCAGCCGGGCAGGTTCTCGTAGATCGGCTTCGCGTGGTGGAAGTCGGTCTGGGAGTACGGGAGCTCCTCGACGCGCTTGCCGTCGATCTCGTAGGCGACGCAGACCGGGATCTGCTCCCAGCCCGTGAGGACGTCGAGCTTGGTGAGGAAGAAGTCGGTCAGGCCGTTGACGCGGGTCGCGTAGCGGGCGATGACCGCGTCGAACCAGCCGCAGCGGCGGTCACGGCCGGTGGTGACACCGCGCTCGCCGCCGATGCGGCGCAGGTCCTCGCCGTCCTGGTCGAAGAGCTCGGTCGGGAACGGGCCCGCGCCGACTCGCGTGGTGTACGCCTTCAGGATGCCGATGACGCGGCTGATCTTCGTCGGACCGACGCCGGCGCCGGTGCAGGCGCCGCCCGCGGTCGGGTTCGACGAGGTGACGAAGGGGTACGTGCCGTGGTCGATGTCCAGGAGCGTGCCCTGGCCGCCTTCGAAGAGGACGACCTTGTTCTCCTCGAGGGCGTTGTTCAGGATCAGGGTCGTGTCGGCCACGTAGCCCTTGATCTGGTCCGCGTAGCCGAGGAGCTCCTCCACCACCTGCTGCGACTCGATCGCGCGGCGGTTGTACAGCTTGGTCAGGAGTTGGTTCTTGACCTCGAGCGCCGCTTCGACCTTCTGGGTGAGGATCGACTCGTCGTAGAGGTCCTGCACACGGATACCGACGCGGTTGATCTTGTCCGCGTAGGTCGGGCCGATGCCGCGCCCGGTCGTGCCGATCTTGCGCTTGCCGAGGAAGCGCTCCGTCACCTTGTCGACCGTGACGTTGTACGGCGTGATGATGTGAGCGTTGCCGCTGATCAGGAGCTTGGACGTGTCGACGCCGCGCTCGTTCAGACCGCTCAGCTCGGAGAGCAGGACCGACGGGTCGACGACGACACCGTTACCGATGACCGGCGTGCAGTCCGGGGAGAGGATTCCGGAAGGGAGGAGGTGCAGCGCGTACTTCTGGTCGCCTACGACAACCGTGTGGCCGGCGTTGTTGCCGCCCTGGTAGCGCACTACGTAGTCCACGGACCCACCGAGCAGGTCGGTGGCCTTTCCCTTGCCTTCGTCACCCCACTGAGCACCGAGCAGCACAAGTGCGGGCACAGGCGTACACCCCTTCCGGGCGGGGCATGTCCAAGGTCAGGGGCCGCAGCCGCTGATGTGCGTCACAGCCTTCGTGAACCTTGGGGTACCCCGGAATAGACGAAGCCCCTGGCGCAATAGCGCAAGGGGCTCTTGCACAAAGATGCTACCCGAGGAAGCGAGGCGGAGCCGAGGTGGCGGCTTTGGACCATCCGTCGGACCGCGTGGGCGAGGCGCTGTCGCGGCAGCTCCTGGTGATCGTGGACCCGTCGGCGCGGCGTGCGGACGGGGAGTCCGTACGGATCGCGAAGGACGTTCTGTGCGCGGCCGCGACCGCGAAGGTGTGCCTGCCGGAGGGGCCCGCGGAGTTCGCGCGGGCGCTGGCGCGGCGGGGCGGGAGGCGGCCCGTGGTCGTGGGCGACGACCGGGCGCTGCTGCGGGCCGTGTCGCTGCTCCACCGGGACCGGGAGCTGGGCGACGCCGTGCTGGCGATGGTGCCCGTGGGGGCCTCCGTGGGGCTCGCGCGCTCCCTCGGGGTGCCGGCGAGCCCGGTCGCGGCGGCGCGGGCGGCGCTCGACGGGGTGGAGCGGCGGCTCGACCTGCTGGTCGACGACAGCGACGGGGTGGTGCTCGGCGAGCTCCGGATCCCGCCGGTCGGGCCTTCCGGGGAGAGCTCCGGCGGTTCCGGACTGCCGTTCCTGCGGACGTGCCGGTCGCTGGTGCGCGGGTTCGGGACGCGGTCGGCGGGGAGCGCGGCGCCCGCGCCGGGGGCGGCGGCCCGGCTCCGGGTCGAGGCCGACGGGGTGATGCTGGTGGACCTGGACCAGCCGGTCGACGGGGTGTCCGTCGGGGCGGGGGCGGGCTTCGCGCAGGTCGAGGTGCGGGTCGGCGCCGCCGGCGGGGCGGTCCGGGTGGCGGCCCGGAGCGTGACCGTCTCGGGGGCCGATTTCCGGTACCGGGCGGACGCGGTGATCGGGGGTCCGGTACGGAGACGGACCTGGGCGGTCCGCGCGGGGGCGTGGGCGCTGGCGTTGCCGTAGCGCGCCGCGGGGGCTCGGCGCGGGTGCGGGTGGGGCCGCGTCGGGGTCACCGTCGGGGCTGGACGGCGCTGCCGACCGCGGCGCCACGGGGAGGTGGACGGTCAGGGGCGGGGCCAGGGGCGGCCGTCGAGGCGTTCTATCGCTCGGTTGAGGCGGTGCAGGGACGCGGTGAAGGTCGCGGCCTCGGCGGGGGACCAGTCGTCCATCAGGTCCTCCAGGATGCCGAGGTTGCGGGCGCGGTCGCCGTCCAGCGCGCGCTCGCCCTCCTCCGTGATCCGGAACTTGCGGGCGATCCCGCCGTCGGGGTCGGGGATGCGCTCGACGAGGCCCTGCCGGGTCATCGCGGCGGTCTGCCGGTTCAGCGTCGACGCGTCGAGCCCGGTCGCCTCGCTGAGCTGGCCGATCGACATCGGGCCGACCATCTGGATGCGGGTGAGCAGGATGTAGGCGCTGCGGTCGAGGTTCCAGATCGACGCTCTGGCGCGGTGCGCGAAGAGATACGCGTGCCGGTTGAACAGCATCGTCTCGAACTCGAGCTGCCGCATCGTGGCGTCCTTGTCGCCACCGGAGCCCTCGCTCGCGTCAGCCACCTCAGCCACCTCGACCCGTCCTTCCTCCGCTTACCGGCAGGTATATCACGGCGATATGCACCGTACATGTGTTGTGCATCGTGCACATGGATTGTACGGTGCACATCCCAAGGACGAAGGAGCTCAACCGCCATGGAAGCCAGCAAGCCCGGGGCCGCGCCCACCGGCCACCCCGGGCGCATCGTCGCCGTACTCGCGTTCGGCGGCATCGTGGCCTCGGTCATGCAGACCCTGGTCGTGCCCCTGCTCGGCGAGCTGCCGCGCATCCTCGGCACCTCCCGGTCGAACGCGACCTGGGTCGTCACCGTCACCCTGCTCGCGGGCGCCGTCGCCACGCCGATCATGGGGCGGCTCGGAGACCTGTACGGCAAGCGGCGGATGCTGCTCGTCTCGACCGTGCCGCTGATCGCCGGTTCGGTCGTCGCCGCGCTGGCCTCCGACCTGACCACGATGGTCGTCGGCCGGGGCCTCCAGGGCCTTGGCGTCGGTCTCGTGCCGCTCGGCATCAGCCTGCTGCGCGATCTCGTGCCGCCGGAGAAGCTCGGCACGTCCATCGCCCTGATGAGCGCCTCGCTCGGTATCGGCGGCGCGCTCGGGCTGCCGTTCGCCTCGGCGATCGCGGACTACGGCAGCTGGCGCGTGCTCTTCTGGGTGTCGGCGGGCCTGAGCGTGGCCATCGCCGCGCTGCTGAAGTTCGCCGTGCCCGACACGGAGCGGCGGGCGCCGGTGACGGGCGGCTTCGACTACGTCGGGGCCGTCGCGCTCGGCGCCGGTCTGGTCGCGCTGCTGCTCGCCGTGTCGAAGGGCGCGGACTGGGGCTGGGGGAGCGGGACGACGCTCGGCCTGTTCGCCGTCGCCGTCGTCGTGCTGCTCGGCTGGGGGCTGTGGGAGCTGCGCGTACCGGAGCCCATGGTGGACCTGCGCACCACCGCCCGGCCGCGGGTCCTGCTGACGAACGCCGCGTCCGTCGTGGTCGGCTTCGCGATGTACGCCTCGTCGCTGATCGTGCCGCAGCTGCTGCAGCTGCCGAAGGAGACCGGGTACGGGCTCGGGCAGTCGATGATGGCGATGGGCCTGTGGATGATGCCGGGCGGGCTGATGATGATGGCGGTCGCGCCGCTCGGCGGGAAGCTGTCCGGCAAGCACGGGCCGAAGGTCACGCTGCTGCTCGGCAGCGTCGTGATCGCCGTCGGGTACGGGATCTCCGGGTTCCTGATGAGCAGCGCGTGGCAGCTGACGCTGGTGATGTGTGTGATCACGGCGGGGGTGGGGCTCGCCTACGGTGCGATGCCGGCCCTGATCATGAGTGGTGTGCCGCAGTCCGAGACGGCGGCGGCGAACAGTTTCAACACGCTGATGCGGTCCATCGGTACGTCGGCCTCCGCCGCCGTGATCGGGGTCGTGCTGTCGCAGATGACCGTGTCGGGGGGCGGGTTCACGCTTCCGTCCGAGGACGCGTTCCGTACGGGGATGTTGATCGGGTGCGGGGTGGCGGTGATCGGGGCGCTGATCACGCTGGCGATTCCGTATCGCGCCGCCGAGGTGGGCGCTGCCGGGGGTGAGGCGGGGGTGTCGGCGGAGGCGGCGGCCTCCCGGCCGGGGGCGGCGCGTTCCTGAACGGGTCGCGCCGTAGGGGCCGGGCGTCGTCGCCGGGTGCGCCACCGTCGTGGTTGCTCGCGCAGTTCCCCGCGCCCCTGGGGGGCACTTCGTGCGCCCCCCGGGGGGCCGGCTGATCGCGCTCCGTGGCCGGAGTCGCTGTTCGGGTCGCGCCATAGGATCCGGGCGTCGTCGCCGGGTGCGCCACCGTCGTGGTTGCTCGCGCAGTTCCCCGCGCCCCTGGGGGGGGCACTTCGTGCGCCCCCGGGGGGCCGGCTGATCGCGCTCCGTGGCCGGAGTCGCTGAGCGGACACAGTCCCGGGCCCCTGAAGGCGCACTTCGTGCGCCCCAGGGGGCCGTCTTCGGGATCGGGGCGGTCAGCTGAAGATGATCATGGAGCTTTGGGCCAGGCTGCGGGTTGCGGCCTGGTGGAGGCCCAGCCAGACGTGGCGTTCGCGGGCGAACGGGCTGTCGTCGAGAGGGACGGACGCGGCCGGCTCCTCGAGGGACGTCGGCGCCGCCGGAGGCACGGGCGGCAGCGGCGGGTTCGCCGGGTCGATCCCGATGGCCGGCGCCACGAACTCCAGCTCTCGCAGCAGCGCGTGAGAGGAGCCCAGCGGCCCGCCCCCGGCGAGGAGTTCGTCGTCGGACAGTGGCGCGGGGAAGTCCACGGGCACGTACGCGCCCGCGTGGTCGTAGTGCCAGACCAGGTGCGAGCCCTGGGCCGTCGACTCGAACATCTCCAGCAACTGCTCGTAGTCCCCGCCCAGTTCGTCGACCGGCGTCACCGCGAGCCCGCACAGCTGGAGCAGATAGGCGCGGCGCAGGAAGTGCAGCGCGTCGTAGTCGAACCCCGCGACCGGGGCCACGTCACCGGAGAGCCCCGGCATGTACGCGTGGACCGGCACCGGCGGGAGTCCCGCGTCGTGCAGTGCCCTGTCGTAGAGCGCGAGTTCCTCGGCGAAGGGGTTGTCGGGGCTGTGGCACAGCACGTCGACCAGGGGGACCAGCCACAGGTCACAGGCCAAGGGGGCTCCTTCGAAGCTCCGTTCGCACCGGGGGTTCCCGGCGTACGCCAGCGTAATGGGCGACACGGCGGCGCCACCCTGCCTTGCAGGTACCCATCGCGGGCAGGGAATCAGTCCGGGATTCGGCCCGGGAACGGTCAGCCCTTGGCGAGGGACTCGATCAGGACGAGCGCGTCCTCGTTGTACGCGGCGACGATCGCGTGCGCCGCGTGCGCGTCCCGCGCGACGAGCGCGTCGACGAGCTCGCAGTGCCCCGACCAGAGCCGGCCGCGCAGATCGCCGGCCCGGCGCAGGTGCGGCACCGCGCACATCCAGGACTGGACGCGCAGCCGGTGGAAGAAGTCGGACAGGTACGGGTTGCCGAAGAGCGCGGAGAGCTCGCGCCAGAAGCGCAGGTCGTAGCCGATCAGCACGTTCAGGTCGCCGGCCCCGGCGGCGCGGGCGGCCTCCTCGCCGCGGCGCCGGACCCCGGCGAGGGCGGCGGGCGTGCGCGGATCGTCCGGCGGGTTCTCGGACAGGCCCCGGAAGATGCCGTCGGCGACGAGACTGCGGGCCTCGATCATCGAGCGGTAGTCGCCCAGCGAGTACTCGTGGACCCGGAAGCCGCGGTGCTGGGCCGAGTCGAGCAGCCCCTGCGCGGTCAGGTCGACCAGCGCCTCACGGACGGGGGTCGCCGACACCCCGTACCCCTCGGCGATCTCCTTGACCGTGAACTCCTGCCCCGGGGCGAGCCGCCCGCCGAGGATCTCGTCGCGCAGCGCGTCCGCGATCTGCTGGCGCAGGGTGCTGCGGGTGACGGCGAGGCCGTCGGAGACTGGCACGGATCGGATCCCTCGGGTCGGCCGGCGGCGGCTGCGTCGCCGCTGTCGATGCTGATGATGTTCGCGATGTCGTTACTGATGCGGAAACGACTGTACGAATCGCCAGCCTAGCCCCACCCCTCAGCGCGGCTCCGGCGGTCGCTGGCGGGGCATGTTCGGACGGGTGCCCGGAGGGAGCGGGAAGCGGCCCGGTGGCGGGACCTCGGCGGGCCGCGGTGGGCCGGGCACGGAGGACTGCATGCCGAGCGGGGCCGGGCCCGAGCGGAACTCGACCATCCAGTCCGCGGTCTCGGCGCGGACCAGCTCGGTGACGTCCTCCGAGAAGCGGCGCAGGACGGACAGACAGCGCTCGGCGGCCTCGCCGGCCGTGCCCTCGGCGGGTCCGAGCACCTCGCGCACGCTCTCCGAGGCCCAGTCGAACTGCAGCACCTGGAGCCGTCGCTGCACGGCCTGCGCCGTGGCGACGTCCCTTATCCAGCCGGAGGTCAGCCCGAAGTACCGGTCGCCGACCACGCACGCGACCGCGAGCAGCAGCGCCAGATAGCCCCAGGGGGCGCCGCCGCGGATCACCCGCGTCAGGTCGAGCAGCGGCAGCACCGCTCCGCAGACCGCGCCGAGCGCGGCGCCCGCGCGCAGGGCCCGGGCGGCGCGCCGCTTGCGGACCCGGTCGGTGAGGTACCAGGAGGCGGTGCGCAGGGCGCCCTCCTCGACCCAGCGGTACAGCTCGTCGAGGCGCTCGGCGGGCTCGCCCCAGTCGCCGAGCGGGAACGCCCGCCCCGAGAGGTCACCGGTGCGCGCCCCGCCCCCGGCGGGGTCCGCCTGCGACGGACCCTCGGGCTGCATCTCCGGCTGACTCACCCGGCACTCCCTGGGCTGGTTACGGATGGGGCTGAATGTGCAGCATCTTCCTACCGCCCAATGGGTGGCCCTGTTCCCGTTTTCGAGGGGTATCCGCTCAGAAGTGGCCGTTGATCAGGTATAGGGACCCCGGCCGACTCACTCGAAAGAGTGCAGCGCGACATGCCGGGGCGGGCGCCCCCCGGACCACGTAGGCTCGTTCGGACAGACACTCCGTACAGACCGTCCGTACAGACCAAGGAGCTCATCGTGATCCCCGGTGGTGGCCAGCCCAACATGCAGCAGCTGCTCCAGCAGGCCCAGAAGATGCAGCAGGACCTCGCGAAGGCGCAGGAGGAGCTGGCGCGCACGGAGGTCGAGGGGCAGGCGGGCGGCGGTCTCGTCAAGGCGACGGTGACGGGCTCGGGCGAGCTGCGGGGCCTGGTCATCGACCCGAAGGCGGTCGACCCGGAGGACACCGAGACGCTGGCCGACCTGGTGGTCGCGGCGGTCCAGGCGGCGAACGAGAACGCGCAGTCGCTCCAGCAGCAGAAGCTCGGCCCGCTGGCCCAGGGCCTCGGCGGCGGCAGCGGCATCCCGGGCCTCCCCTTCTAGACCCGGTTCCGACTACCGTACGTATCAAGACAGCGGTGCGTATCAGGACACCGCACACGACCTGAAGGCGAAGGCACTCCGTGTACGAAGGCGTGGTCCAGGACCTCATCGACGAACTGGGCAGGCTGCCCGGCGTCGGTCCCAAGAGCGCGCAGCGGATCGCCTTCCACATCCTGCAGGCGGAGCCGACCGATGTGCGGCGCCTCGCGCAGGCGCTGATGGAGGTCAAGGCCAAGGTCCGCTTCTGCGCGACGTGCGGGAACGTGGCGCAGGAAGAGCTGTGCAACATCTGCCGCGACCCGCGCCGCGATCTGAGCGTCATCTGCGTGGTCGAGGAGCCCAAGGACGTCGTGGCGATCGAGCGCACCCGTGAGTTCCGGGGCAAGTACCACGTGCTCGGCGGCGCCATCAGCCCGATCGAGGGTGTGGGCCCCGACGACCTGCGTATACGGGAACTTCTCGCGCGGTTGGCCGACGGGACGGTCACGGAGCTGATCCTGGCCACGGACCCGAACCTGGAGGGCGAGGCCACCGCCACGTACCTCGCCAGGATGATCAAGCCCATGGGCCTGAAGGTCACCCGCCTGGCCAGCGGCCTCCCCGTCGGGGGCGACCTGGAGTACGCGGACGAGGTGACCCTCGGCCGTGCCTTCGAGGGGAGACGACTGCTAGATGTCTGACGCCACGCTCCACGCCACCAGTCAGGATCCGGACAGCTTCGCTGTTCAGATCTCCGACCAGATCGAGTCGTTCCTCGTCGCGGTGACCGAGGTCGCCAAGGGCGACGAGCCGGACTCGGCGGTGCCGTTCCTGCTGCTCGAGGTCTCGCAGCTGCTGCTCGCGGGCGGCCGGCTCGGCGCGCACGAGGACATCGTCCCGGACGAGCGCTACGAGCCCGACCTGGGCCCGGAGGGCGACGTGGACGAGCTGCGCGAGCGGCTCGCCCGGATGCTGGACCCGGTCGACGTGTACTCGGAGGTCTTCGACCCGTACGAGCCGCGCAAGGCGCCGGTCGCCGCCCGGATCTCGGACGACCTCGCGGACGTCATCGCGGATCTGCGGCACGGCATGGCGCACTACCGCGCGGGCCGGGTCACCGAGGCCCTGTGGTGGTGGCAGTTCTCGTACTTCTCGAACTGGGGCTCCACGGCCTCGGCGACGCTGCGCGCGCTGCAGTCGCTGGTCGCGCACGTGCGGCTGAACCAGCCGCTGGACGACCTGGACGGCCTGGACACCGACGAGGACCTGAGCCGGGCCGAGGGCACCCTGGAGGAAGAGGCCGGCAAGGTCATGGCGCAGGAGATCGCGGGCCCGCTGGGACTGCGTCCGGTCAAGTGACCTGGCCCACTTTCCCGGTTGCCGCGGATGCGGCTGGGCATGCGCTCGTGCGGAGCGGCCGGTCGGCACCAGGAAACCCAGCGCCCACGACGTGAGCGGGACATCTCACGATGTGGTAAAGCTGGGGCGGATTTCGGCCGCTCGTTAGACTGAGCCGACCGCGGTACGCGTACGTACACGCGGTGACAGACGGACTGAGCGAGGAGCGCACGTGGGCCTTGTCGTGCAGAAGTACGGAGGCTCCTCCGTTGCAGATGCCGAAGGCATCAAGCGGGTCGCCAAGCGCATCGTCGACGCCAAGAAGAACGGCAACCAGGTGGTTGTCGTGGTGTCGGCCATGGGTGACACGACGGATGAGTTGATCGATCTCGCCGAGCAGGTATCCCCGATCCCTGCCGGGCGCGAATTCGACATGCTGCTGACCGCCGGAGAGCGGATCTCCATGGCCCTGCTGGCCATGGCGATCAAAAACCTGGGCCACGAGGCCCAGTCGTTCACGGGCAGCCAGGCAGGCGTCATCACCGACTCGGTCCACAACAAAGCCCGGATCATCGACGTCACGCCGGGGCGCATCCGGACCTCCATCGAAGAGGGCAACATCGCCATCGTCGCGGGGTTCCAGGGCGTCAGCCAGGAGGGCAAGAACATCACGACCCTCGGGCGTGGTGGTTCGGACACGACGGCCGTCGCCCTCGCCGCCGCGCTCGACGCGGAGGTCTGTGAGATCTACACGGACGTCGACGGTGTGTTCACCGCCGACCCGCGCGTCGTGAAGAAGGCGCGGAAGATCGACTGGATCTCCTTCGAGGACATGCTGGAGCTCGCCAGCTCCGGGTCCAAGGTGCTCCTCCACCGCTGTGTGGAGTACGCGCGCCGGTACAACATCCCGATCCACGTGCGGTCCTCGTTCAGCGGACTGCAGGGCACCTGGGTCAGCAACGAGCCGATCAAGAAGCAGCAAGGGGAAGAGCCCGTGGAGCAGGCGATCATCTCCGGTGTCGCGCACGACACCTCCGAGGCGAAGGTCACCGTCGTCGGCGTCCCCGACAAGCCGGGCGAGGCCGCGAAGATCTTCCGCGCCATCGCGGACTCCGAGATCAACATCGACATGGTCGTGCAGAACGTGTCGGCCGCGTCGACGGGTCTGACGGACATCTCCTTCACGCTCCCCAAGACCGAGGGCCGCAAGGCCATCGACGCCCTGGAGAAGCAGAAGGACGCCGTCGGCTTCGCCTCGCTGCGCTACGACGACCAGATCGCCAAGATCTCCCTCGTGGGCGCCGGCATGAAGACGAACCCGGGTGTCACGGCCGGGTTCTTCGAGGCGCTCAGCGACGCGGGCGTCAACATCGAGCTGATCTCGACCTCCGAGATCCGCATCTCGGTCGTCACCCGCGCCGAGGACGTCACCGAGGCCGTCCAGGCCGTGCACACCGCCTTCGGCCTGGACTCCGAGTCCGACGAGGCCGTGGTCTACGGAGGCACCGGCCGCTGATGGCCGTGAGTCCTGAGCGGCGTGCCGGGGCCCCGGCGGCGGGTGACGCCCCGGGGCGGGGCGGGGGCGGCTGGCTGGGAG
>NZ_JBHYTK010000022.1:62386-68871 GCF_042749255.1 Streptomyces sp. NPDC059524
CGGCCCCCCCGGCCGCGGTGGCCCGTCAGACCGCGCGCGCCAGCGCCCCCCGCGGTGGGGCCAGCCCCCGGGCGGGGCGGCGGCGTGCTGCTCCAGATCCTGTCCCAGCACGCGGACATCTGGGGCGAGATCCGCCTCGTCGCCTCGGCGCGCTCGGCGGGCCGCAAGCTCACCGTGCGCGGCGAGGAGACCGAGGTCGTCGCGCTGACCGAGTCGGTCTTCGACGGGGTCGACGTCGCCATGTTCGACGTGCCCGACGAGGTGGCGGCCCAGTGGGCGCCGATCGCGGCGTCCAAGGGCGCCGTCGTCGTCGACAACTCGGCCGCCTTCCGCCTCGACGACGACGTGCCGCTGGTCGTTCCCGAGGTCAATCCGCACGCCGCGCGCGTGCGCCCGCGCGGGATCGTCGCGAACCCGAACTGCACGACCCTGTCGATGATCGTGGCGATCGGCGCGCTGCACGCCGAGTTCGGCCTGCGCGAGCTGGTCGTCTCCTCGTACCAGGCGGTCAGCGGGGCGGGACGGGCCGGCGTCGAGACGCTGCGCGCCCAGCTCTCCCTCGTCGCCGGTACGGAGCTGGGGACCAGCCCCGGCGATCTGCGCCGGGCCGTGGGCGACGCGACCGGTCCCTTCCCCGAGCCGGTGGCGCTGAACGTGGTGCCGTGGGCGGGGTCGCTGCGCGAGGACGGCTGGTCCTCGGAGGAGATGAAGGTGCGGGACGAGTCCCGCAAGATCCTCGGCCTGCCCGAGCTGCCGGTGGCCGTCACCTGCGTCCGGGTCCCGGTCGTCACGACGCACTCCCTGACCGTCCACGCCCGTTTCCAGAGCGAGGTCACGGTGGGCCGGGCCCGCGAGATCCTCGCGACGGCGCCCGGCGTCGTGCTCTTCGACGATCCGGCCGCGGGCGAGTTCCCCACCCCCGCCGACGTCGTCGGTACGGATCCGACATGGGTGGGCCGGGTGCGGCGCTCGCTGGACGATCCGAGCGGCCTGGAGCTGTTCGTGTGCGGGGACAACCTGCGCAAGGGCGCGGCGCTGAACACGGCGCAGATCGCGGAGCTGATCGCCGCCGAGTTCACGGCCTGAACCGGCCGGGGCGCACCGGCCGGGCACCGGCCGAACCGGAGGCTCCGATGCTCCGACGTCCGCCTGCGCGGTTCAGATGTTCGCATTACGGGCACCCCCCTTCCCTTCCGAAGATCCAAACGTAGGATCTGTGTAAGTTCTGTGAGGGGCATCGGCGCAGATCCTGTGCCGGCGTCGCCGTGCGTCCGAGATTTCCCTCCCCGTCCTGCAACCGCGCGCAGGGCGGGGAGCGTCTTTGCGGTCGCCTTTTCGGTGGCCTCGGGCGGACGAGGCAAATCCGGGCATAGGGGAAGAGCAGGTACGCATGTCGGCATGGGGCACGGCGTCATTTGTGGCGATGGCGGAATCTGTCGCACATCGGATGCCGGACGCGTACAACCCTGACGGGGGGAAGCGTGTCCAACAGGCGTGGCAGAGGTACTCGACTTCACAGCGGTACAGGCACGGGGCGCGGCCCTGCGGCCTCCCCTCGGTGTGCGCCGGCCCCGGGTGGGCGCGGCCGGCGGGATGCCGGTGATCGCCCCCATGCCCGCGACGCGGCCGGCACGCATCCCGGCACAGGCGCAGGGCGCTGACGACTCGATGGCGGCCGGCACGACTGTCGATCACCTCACCGAGACGTACCGCGCCCACTACCGCTCCCTGCTGGGACTCGCGGCGCTCCTCCTCGACGACACGGCCTCCTGCGAGGACGTCGTCCAGGAGGCGTTCATCCGCGTGCACTCGGCCCGCAAGCGGGTGCGCGACCCGGAGAAGACGCTCGCCTACCTGCGCCAGACGGTGGTGAACCTGTCGCGCTCCACGCTGCGCCGCCGCATCCTCGGCCTGAAGCTGCTCACCAAGCCGATGCCGGACATGGCGAGCGCCGAGGAGGGCGCGTACGACCTGCTGGAGCGGGACGCGCTGAAGAAGGCGCTGCGCGGTCTCCAGCGGCGCCAGCGCGAGGTGCTGGTGCTGCGCTACTTCGCCGACATGACGGAGGCGCAGGTCGCCGAGTCGCTGGGCATCTCCCTGGGCTCGGTGAAGGCGTACGGGTCGCGGGGCATAGCGGCGCTGCGCGTCGCCATGCAGGAGGCGCCGGTATGAGCCACGCAGGCCGTGAGGGCCCGGAGGAACGGTTCGGCGCCCAGGGGCGGGCCGACGCCGCCGACGCCCCGGACGTACGGACCGAAGACGTACGGACAGAACACGTAGGACGCGCAGGACATGCAGGACACGCAGACCACGCAGGGGACGCGACAGTGAGCGACGGATCCGGCCGCCCGGCCGGCGCGGCGGACCCCGAAGAAGATCCCGGGGCCGCTCCCGGCCCCGGCGAGGACGAGCTGGCGCTGCGGCGCCTGATGCGGCAGGCCGTCTCGGACATCGCGCCCTCCGACGCGGCGCTCGAGCAGCTCCGCAAGGCGGTGCCCGCGCGCCGGGCCCGCAAGCGGCAGGCCGCGGTCGGCGCGATCGCCGCCGGTGTCTTCGTCGCGATGGCGGTGCCCGCGGTGCTCCACGTGACGAACACGAACGCGTCGAACGACCGCCCCTCGATCGCCGGCAACAGCGAGGCCACGCACGGCGGCGTCGACGCCGGCAAGGCCTCGGGCGGCGGCTCGGGCAAGTCGAAGGGCGAGGGGCCGGGCCGGGGCAAGGACAAGGCCGGGCAGGGCAAGAAGGACCGCGGGGGCGGCAAGGGCCGCGACACCGCCGGGACGTCCACCGACCGGCCGGGCAGCGGCAGCACCGCCGCCGCCAGCTCGCCGGTCTGCGACGCGAGCGAACTCGGCACCCCGGTCTCGAACGTGGGCGTGCCGGACGCGAACGGCACGGTCTACGGCTCCTTCCGCGTCACCAACGTCTCCACGGGCAACTGCACGATCGACGGCGCGGGTGCCGTCGGGGCGACCGCGCAGGGCGCGGCGGACCCGGCCAGGGTCGCGGTCGTCGACCACACCTCGGGCGACGCGGCGACCGGTCTGCCCGACCCGTCCACGGAGCCCAGCCAGCTCATCCTGGAGCCCGGGATGTCGTACGAGGTGCGCTTCGCCTGGGTGCCGTCCGGGCAGTGCCCGGCGACCGGCGGGCCCTCCAGCGGCGGCAGCGACGGCGGTTCCGGCGACGGCGGCACCGAGTCCCCGTCCCCGACGCCGACCGAGCAGACCACCGGGGCGGGCGACAGCACCGACTCGGGCCTCTCCACGCAGCTCGGCTCGGACGACCCGGCGCAGGGCAGCGTCGTGGTCGAGCACACGGCGGAGCCCGGGGCACCCACTGCGAACGCCACGATTCAGGGAGCGTGCCAGGGCACGGTCTACAAGACGGGCGTGCTGCCCGCTTCCTAGGCCGTGTCTTCAAACTCCCGCCTGCTCCACGACGCCTGGCACGCTCCCCCACTGCCTGAAGGGCGTGGGAGGTGCCCCCACTCGCCGCACCGGGCGAAGACCCAAGTAGCTCCGCTACGAGGGCCTGCGCCCGGCGAGCCGAGAGCACGCACCAGACGCCGCGAAGCCGCCCTCCGGGCGACGACGGGAGTTTGAAGACACGGCCTCGGTCGGCAGGTCAGCCGGTCGGCTGAGGAGTCTGGGAGGGCTCCTCGGTCTCGACCAGGCCCAGCTCGGCGTCGCGCACGGCCTCGGCCTCGCGGCGCACGAGCCGGAACCACATGAAGACGACGAAGCCCGCGAAGACGAACCACTCGCCGGTGTAGCCGAGGTTCTGGAACGCCTTGAGGTCCAGGCCGCTGCCCTGCGGGGTGGTGGCGGGAACCGGCGTCATGCCGCCGTCGGCCTTGTCGAGCGTGACCCAGGCGTCCTGGACGTCGTAGGGCACCAGGTTCACCAGCGACGCCGCGCTGATCACACCGACCTGACCGGCCGGGAGACCGCCCGCGTTCGACACCCCGTTGGACCCCGCCGACTCGGCGGCCTGCAGCGCGCCGACGACGGTGACCTCGCCCTTCGGCGGAGCGGGCGCCTTCGCGGCGGACGCCGTGCCGGGCAGCCAGCCGCGGACCACCGGGAGCGCCCCGCCGGAGCCGTCGGCGCCCTCGGGGCGCAGCAGCGTCACCACGTAGAAGCCGCCGCGGCCGTCGAGGTCGCGGTCGGGGACCAGGAACTGACGGTCGTACCGGCCGGTCGCGGTGGCCCGCTTGCCCGAGGTCACCTTGTCCACGGGCAGCAGGGACGCCAGCGGCGCCGGCTTCGACTTCTCGTTCGCCGCCGTCCGCTCGGTGACGGACCGGTGGTCCTGCACCCGGTCCTCGAAACGGCTGAGCTGCCAGGAACCCATGAAAACGCAGAACGGGATCGCCAGCAGGACGAAGACGTTGATCCCCCACCAGCGGGGCGTCAGCAGGAACCGGTACACGCCTTCCACGGTACGGGTCCGATGTAAGGACCCGTCCCGCGGCCCCCGTTCGACGCGTCACACGGCGGCTACGGCAGATGCCGCCGTACGAAGTCCAGCTCCAGGGCGACCTGCTTGATGCGCTCCTCGACGACGAGCGAGCCGTGACCGGCGTCGTAGCGGTACACCTCGTGCACGGCGTCCCGGGCCTTCAGCCGGTCCACGTAGTTGTCGATCTGGCGGATCGGGCAGCGCGGGTCGTTGAGCCCCGCCGAGATGTGCACCGGCGCCTTCACGTCGTCGACGTACGTGAGCGGGGACGAGGCCGCGTACCGGTCCGGGACCTCCTCGGGGGAGCCGCCGAACAGGGTGCGGTCCAGCGCCTTCAGGGCCTCCATCTCGTCCTCGTACGCCGCCGGGTAGTCGGCGACCGGGACCGCGGCCAGGCCCACCGCCCACGCGCCCGGCTGGGTGCCGAGGCCGAGCAGGGTCAGGAAACCGCCCCAGGAACCGCCCGCGAGCACGAGCCGCTCGGGGTCCGCGAGACCGGAGGAGACGGCCCACTCGCGGACCGCCGCGATGTCCTCCAGCTCGATCAGGCCGACCCGGTGCTTGAGGGCGTCGGTCCACTCCCGGCCGTAGCCCGTCGAGCCGCGGTAGTTGACCCGGACCACCGCGTACCCGTGGTCCAGCCAGGCCGCCGGGCCCGCCGCGAACGCGTCCGAGTCGTGCCAGGTCGGGCCGCCGTGGATCTCGAAGACCGTCGGCAGCGGGCCGCTCGTGCCGGCCGGACGCTGCACGAGGGCGTGCACGCGGCCGCCCGGGCCCTCCACCCACACGTCCTCGACCGGCACCGACAGCGGGGCCGTGAACCCGGGCGGGTCCAGGACGACCTCGCCCGAGGTGGAGCGCACGACCGGCGGCTCGGCGGCCGAGGACCACAGGTACTCGACGCTGCCGTCGGGCCGCGCCGAGGCGCCCGAGACCGTGCCGCGCGGGGTGTCGACCCGGGTCAGGGCGCCCGTCGCGAACTCGTAGCGCCACAGGTCGCCGCGGGCCTCGAAGCTGTGCGCGATCAGCAGCGCCGAACCGTCCGGGTACCACTCCGCCGACACGTCGCCGGGCAGGTCCAGCGTCAGATCGGTCTCGGTGCCGGACGCCACGTCCCACACCATCGGCTCCCAGCGGCCGCGCCGCTGGTGCCCCACGAGCAGCCGGGTGTCGCCGGTGACCGGGGCGAAGCCCAGCACCTCCAGGCCCAGCTCCTCGGTGCCGCCCTTCGTGTCGTCGAGCTCCGCGACCGGCGAGCCGTCGAGCCGGACCACGCGCAGCGCCGCGTGCATCGCGTCGCCGTGCTCGGTGTGCTCGATCGCGATGAGCGTGCCGTCGTGGCTCAGGTCGCCGACGCCCGCGGACTCCCGGTGCCGGTAGATCTCGGCCGGGGCGTCCGCGCCCGGGGCCACCACGTGGATCGTCGTGCCGTCCTCGTCCGTGGACCGGCCGACCACCGCCGTCCGCCCGTCCCGGCCGAGCGCCAGACCCGCCGGGTACGACGCGGCCAGACCGGGCACCGCCTCGGTGTCCGGGCCGCCCGCGAAGGGCTGGCGCCGCCAGATCCCGAACTCGTCCCCGTCCGTGTCGTCGAACCACCAGATCCACGCGCCGTCCGGCGAGAGCACGCCGTCCGTCGTCCCGTTGGCCCGGTCCGTCGCGCGGCGCTGCTCGCCCGTGGCCCGGTCCCAGGCGTACAGCTCGTAGGTCCCCGTCGCGTTCGACACGAACAGGGAGCGGTGCGGGGCGTCTTCCGCCCAGTCCGGCAGCGATACGCGGGGGGCGCGGAACCGGGCCTCCCAGTCGGGCATGGCGGCCCGGTTGCTCTCAGTCATGCGTCCTATGGTGCCGCGCCGAGCGCCGTAACTCCGTCCCTTCGCCTGACGGTGCCGGCCGGTGGGGCTTCTCGCGCAGTTCCCCGCGCCCCTGAGATGCGCACTTCGTGCGCGATCTCATCGGGCGCCAGGGCATCGGGGAAATGCGACCCGAAGGGTCTGCATTTCAGGGGCGCGGGGAAC